>JAPLSS010000308.1 GCA_026398515.1 Candidatus Sumerlaeota bacterium
CGTCGCCAAGGGGAAGGACTACCACGCCGGCGGGGCGCGGTATAATACGAGCTACATCCAGGGCGTCGGTCTGGGGAGCGTGACGGACGCTCTGACATCCATCTGGCATAATGTATATGAAACCAAGCATCTTTCCATGGCCGCGCTGCTCGAAGCGTTGGACGCCGACTTCGAAGGCCGCGAGCCGCTGCGGCAACGCTTCCTCCATGCCACTCCCAAATATGGCAACGACGACGAGCGGGCCGACGCGATCATGCGGCGCGTCTTCCAGGCCTACTTCGACGCCGTGGACGGGCGGCCCAACGTGCGCGGCGGACGGCATCGCATCAACCTGTTGCCGACCACCGTCCACGTTTACTTCGGGAGCGTCACCGGGGCTCTGCCCGACGGACGGCTCGCGGGAGAGCCCCTGTCGGAAGGCATATCGCCGGTGCAGGGCGCGGATCGAAACGGGCCGACGTCCGTTCTGAAATCCGCAGCCAAGTTGGACCACTACAAGACGGGCGGCACGCTGCTGAACCTGAAGTTCTCTCCGCAGCTCCTGGTGGATGAAGCGGGCATCGTCAAGACCGCCCAGTTGGCGCGCACGTACTTCGGCATGGGCGGCCATCACATGCAGTTCAATGTGATCGACACCGCCAGGTTGCGCGACGCCCAGGAACGCCCTGAAAGACACCGCGACCTGATCGTTCGCGTGGCGGGCTACAGCGACTACTTCGTCAACCTCAATCCGAATCTCCAGAACGAGATCATTCGCCGGACCGAGCACCAGAGATTCTGAGTCATCTCCGCCCGATGGGAGTTCGCCGAATGCATCAGAACGCCTTCCCGCCGGGGGAGTTTCAGGCTCGCCGGCGGAAACCGGTCGAGGCCATCGGGTCAGGCGCGCATGCGCTGATCCCCGGGGCTCCTGCCCATCGGGGCAATGAAGCGTTTCGCCAGTACAACGAGTTCCACTATCTCTGCGGCGCCGAGGTCCCACACGCCTACCTGTTCATCGCCGGCCAGCGAATTCCCTTGAACCCCGTGGCCCGTTCTGGCAAAATTAGTGTTAGTTGTGTGCGGCGTTTTTGCGCGGCCTAGCTCATCTTATGTATTCCACCATGACGGGCATTGTCCTTCTGGCGTGGCAACGCGCCGGGCGCCAACACGGCAAAGAGGGGGAGGGGCGATACCGGTAGCGCGGCAGGCGTGTGGTTTTTTCTGGCGCCGCCGGTGCTTGTCTCTTTCCATTCCCGCCTCTATCGTGCGGCGCGCTTTGCCGCGAAAGGAGGACAAGGAAAAATTTGGCGAAATGCCAAGCAAGATTTGGTGTTGGAGGCGCGACCGGGCACGGTCGCTCAGCGGGCCGAGGTCGATGTCTTCCCGGCCCGGCCGCACGGCGCGCCCGCGGTTTGCGAATCGCCGGGCGAACGCCGATGCGGAGATCTCTCAGACCTGCAGGAGGGAAGTACAGAAATGTGGAACGCACGTATTCATTTTGGGCGGGCGGCGATGGCGTTGGCGGTTGCCGCCGTGCTGTTGATGGGGACACGAACCGCACGGGCGGTTGACACGTCGGAGGATTTTTCACTCGCCACCGCCAACACCAATATGGTGAGCCCCCCAACCCCCGCCGGCACAGCCGACCTTCTCAACAACGCTGATCTGAAATACGATTGGGGCGGCTTCGCCGCGGCCAACCCATTGGCCACCGGAAGCAATATCGTCCGGATCAACAATCTCAGCGGCATGCAGTTTCGCAACGGAGCCGCTGTGCCGGGATCTTATTTCGTGACCCGTTTCACGAGCGGGGACAGCGCGGTGGTCAACAAACTGAAGTACATCGATGTCACCGAGAACCAGACGGATTTTCAGGCGCGCCTCCTGGTTCGCAACCATACCGACGGGTCGTGGTATGCCTCGTCGTCGGTCTCCCTGGTGGATGCGATTTCGTTTGACGTAAACACCCTGCAGTGGGCGCCCGTGACGAACGCCGCCACGGCGATTGAGGCGGCGGTCGGCGCCGGAGCCCCGAATTTCGACGCCCTGACCTTCGGCTCGCTGGGCGCCTGGCCGACAGATATGAATGTCGACGGCGGGGGCCTCTGCGTCGACAACGACAACGCGCTCAACGGCTGCCGCATCCAGATGATGGCGTGGAAAGAGCCAATCGTCGGCGGAATAACCGTTCCGAATGTGACGGCCATAAGCAAGGGCGCCGCGGCGGCGGCTCTCACGGCCCTGGGCTTGACGTCGTCTGAGGTCAGCCCGAAAGTCAACAACGACAGCTACCCCGTCGATTATGTGACGGCCACCTCGCCCGTCGCCGGGATCGTGGTGGCACCCGGCACGAACGTGGCCCTGACAATCTGCGGCGGCGCCGATGAGTATTGGAATTGGGTCGGCGGCGCCGACCCCAACGTGCAGACTCAGGCGAACTGGGCGGTCGGGGGAACGGACTTGACGGTTCCGGCCGATCCCTACGATGGGTCGATCGATTCAACGGAGCGCCTGGTCGTGCGGTCCGGATCGGTGGCGTGGAACACGGGCAGCCTGGTTGCCGACAAGATTCTGATCCTTAACGGCGCCACGGTCACCATGAACAGCGGCGTGACGCTGAACGTTTCCAATACCCAAAATAGCCAGGTCGGCTCAGGATATGCCAACCTGGGCTCGGGGGCGGGCACGCTCGTCATCAACACCGGAGCTACCGTCACGTTCCGGGCGTTGAACATTGGTCAGACCAGTATGTTTCAAGCCGGGTCCGGAAGCCTGACGATCAACGGCGGGACGGTCACGCTGACCAACACGCTCAACATCGGCAACCCGGACAATGGCGCCGGGGCGGGGACGGCCTTGCTGCACTTGAACGGCTCGGCGGCGCTCATGGCCCTGACCACCAATTCCAATATGGTGTTGAACAGCCCGCTGGCCGTGCTGAAGTTCACGGGCGACGCCAGCGGTTTTGGCAAGATCACCATGAGTGCGACGAACCAGGATTTCACCTTAACCAGCGGCACCATCCAGATCGACGCCACGAACGTCCCCGTGAGCGGCGCGCAGAGTTGGACGCTGGTCGACTGCGGCCAGAACATCCTTGACAATGGCAACATCCTGGGCACGGCGGTGACGGTCACGCCGCGCGCCGGAACCTCCGCCGCCGACTGGCGCGTAACCATCGCCGACACCAACCCCGACGATCTGGTGTTGACCTACACGCCCAACAACCCGCCGGCCTTCACCCAGGATCCGTTCAGCAAACCGTCCGCCAGGACGGGCATTGCCTACAACCAGTCCATCGCGGGCGACGCTAGCGACCCCGACGTGGGCAACACCCTGACCTTCGCGAAAGTATCGGGGCCGCCGTGGCTGAGCGTGGCCGCCGACGGGGCGCTGACGGGGATACCCAGCGACGGCGATCTGGGCGAGAATACGTTTGTGGTCAGCGTCACCGACCAGGGCAGTTTGTCGGATACCGCGACGATGACTATCCTGGTCAGCAATGTAAGCGCGGCCAAGACCTGGACGGAGTATTGATCTTCAATACCTGCCGTCCACGGCGAGGAAAACCAGCGGGCAAAGGCGCAACGCCTTTGCCCGCTGACGTTTGGGTATTTCCGCGTTTCGCCGACATTCGACCAAATTGAGGCGGTTTGGTCGCCTGTCTCCCGAGTCGAGAGTTCGCCATGAAAACAGGAGTGAACGTTTCGCTCCGGCGTTTCGTGAGGGAGCCGGTTCATCCCGCGGTCGGAATGGCGAGCCCATCCCCGCTTCTCCTGGATTCCCCGTCTGCCATTCGCGAATGCGCCCGATGAGCGGACAACGGGTCCGCTTTGCCAAAACCATCCAGGAAGCCGACGACGGCCCGTCAACCCGTTTGCCCCGCCTCATACGTCGGCGCCCCGGCCAGATAGGTCGCCAGCGGCTCCAGCGCGCCGGCCTCCCGGCCCGTGCGGATGGCCCCCAAGTCGCTGTTCCAGACGACGAAGTCGGCCCATTTGCCCGGTTCGAGCGACCCAAGCTCCGTTTCGTCGAAGGCTGCGTAAGCGCTGCCCAGCGTGTGGTGGCGCAAGGCGTCGAGGAACGACACGGCCTCCGAGGAGTCGAGCGCCTGGCCGCTGTTCGTCTTGCGTTCCATGGCCGAACGGATGCTATCCATCGGGCGGTGCGAGGGAAAGGCCGGGACGTCGGCGCCGTAAGCCAGATGCACGCCTTCCTGCCCGAACGCGCGGATGGGAACCATCGTGTCAACCAGCGTTGCGTCCTTCGCGGCCAGGGTGGAGCGAAAATCGTCGGCCTTGACCTCGATAAGGTTGGGCTGAACGCACACGGGAACGCCGTGGTCTGCCGCGCGCCGGATCGAGTCGATGCGGCGGAAGGGGAAGTGCTCGATGCGATGGCGGCGCGCCTGGCACGGGGCCGCCCCGCCCGCCGCCTGCGCGTACGCCGCCAGAGTCCAATCCACCCCTTTGTCGCCCACCGCGTGCACGTCGGCCTGCAGGCCCGCGTTATGAATCGTAGCGATGATCTCGTTGAACAACGGCTGCGGGTGCATGGGGATCGCCAGGTTCTGATGCTCGGGAGGCACGTCGTACATCAGCGCGTAGCCATCGACGGCCAGTTTGATCCCCTGAAGCCGAACCAGGGGCCCGTTGTAGCGCATCAAATTGGCCACGGCCTGCTGGCAGACCTCCAGGTTCTTCACGTAGGGGTAGACGCGCACGCGGCACGGGA
>JAPLSS010000587.1 GCA_026398515.1 Candidatus Sumerlaeota bacterium
CCTATGGCGGCCACCGTTTGGGCGGCCGCGCGCGGCGGCTCGGTTCGGTTGCGGGCGAAAGGATGATTCTTGGCGTCGCGGATCATGACCATCAAACCCAGGTCGCGCTGGCGCCAAGCGCCGATTCGCGCCTCGCTGTAGTCGTTGTACTCGGAGCGGTGATATTCCTTGTACAGGTCATACTGGAGGCGCAGAGCCTGCCAGTCGGGAGCCGTGTCCAGTTGCTCGCGGGGCAGAGTCGGAATGTCCAGCAGGACCGGCGCGCGGTAGACGGCCAATTCCTGCTGAAGGCCCGTCCGGTCCTCGCCCGTGAACTTGCCTCGATACACCTCAGGAACCTGGTCGAAGAGACGCACGGTGTTCAGCCAGTTCAATTGCGAGAGCGACGGCTTGGGGTCGATGGCCAGCGTCAGCTGTTCCAGCGCGAAAGCCCGCAGGCCGTATTCCGCCCAGCAGGGCGAAAAGACGCTGTAATGGAAAATCGGCCACGACAGCGCGTTATAGCCGTAAGCGGCGGCCTGCAGCGGCAGCGTCTCCTTGGGGAACAGGGCCGCGAGTTGCAGCGCGCGGTCGATCCCTTCCATAACGGCCCAACTATCGCCGGCGGCCAGCAGATCGGCGGTCTCGCGCAGCTCCTGATCGAGGCGAATGCCTTTGACCTTCGCCGGGGCGCGCTGGCGGGCAAGGCCCCGTTCCACGAGTTTGTCGACAACGGGCCGCGCGACCCGCCGCTGCTGCTCGGCGCAGGCCTTGAAGGTTTGCGTCTTCTGGGTGTCCTCTTGAAGAACTTCAACAGGCGTTTGGTCCGGGGCTTTATGGGCGTCCAGGAGAATGACGTGGAGACGCCAGGACTTCTCCTTGGGCAGGTTGACATAGACGCCGGTCAGAACGTAGTCGGCGCCCCGGACCGCCGGATCTTCCAAGGCGGTCTTCTTCCAGGCGCGCAGGTCGGGCCGCTCGTACGCGTCCAGCGCCGCGATGTCGGGCACGCCGTAGCGCGCCGGAAGCGGCCACTCCACGACCTGCGCGTCGGTCCAGCACTCCAGAGCGGCCATGGCCAGCATCCGCCAACCGTAAGTGAATTCCACGCCCGCGCCCGTGGTGCGATTAGCGCTCGCGCCATTCGCTCTTGCCGACGAGCGCCGCGGGAGAGTCGGCGAGCGACTGCTTCGCGGCGCAGCACGGATTGAATGAGCCGTCTGCCAGGCGCGGCTCATGAGAAAAGGGAGGGGGCGTCGTCTCGGGCGCCGGCTTGTTGGTGAGAATCCCCCAAGGCGTGCCGCGCAGGGCGCGATACTTCGGCACGGCGAAAATGGCCCCGGCAACCGCGACTACCGCCAACAGGGCCGCCAGCACGATCGTCCGCGTTTTCATGGCCGCTCCTCCGTCGGAAGGCGAATCGAAGAGGTGAATGAACCGCCAAACGCGAAAGACGCTACCGGAAACGATTTGTGATAACAAGACACTATTCGACGAACTCGTTCCCCACCTGGCGGGCGCGGCGGGGATGGTCGAGGTCGAGGCCGAGAGCGAGGCCGGCGGCGGCGAGAAGGTTCCAGCCGGCGCGCTCCATCCCCATCGACCTCCTGCGCTGCCCCACCCCCCAGAAACCCCGCAGGAACGCCCCCGACGAAGACTGGAAGCGATACCGCCACGAACAGAGCCTCTCGCGCCTCAGCCGCCAAGGCGTCCGGCGCGTCCGGGCCTTGCGCCAGGCCCTCGATCAGGAACCCGGGGGAAAGAACCACCCGCTGATCATCGACGGCGATGGCGGCTATACCAACGAAACGGTCCTGAAGAACCTGCCGGCCCGCACCACCTTCACCGGCCGCATCCGCAAGGACGCCAAACTCTACGCCGCGCCCCCGGCCCCCGGCCCCGGACAGCCCGGACGCAAGCCTTCCTCTGGGCCGCGCCTGCCCACCCCCGATCAAATCCGCCTCGACCCGGCTTACCCCCGGATCAAGGCGCGCGCCTGGGCCGCCGACCGATGGCACGACTTCCGCCTCAAGACCCTCGCTCCCGTGCGCTGGAGAACCGCCGGCGCCCATCTCGACCTGCGACGGCTCGTCATCGCCCCCTTGGCCTACCGCCTCTCCCGCCGCTCCCGCCTCCTCTCCCGCGAGCCGGCCTATCTCATCTGCACCGATCCGACGCTGGCCGTGGAACTCTTCCTGCAATCCTACCGGTGGCGCGGCGGCATCGAAAACAACTTCCGCCAGGAGAAAACCGTGGTCCGGGCCGGACAGGCCCAAGTCCGCCTGTCCCCCCCGTCCCCGCCCTCCTCGTCGCCGCCCATGCCGCGCTCCTCCTCGCCGCCCGCCAAGCCTTCGGACCCTCCGACCAGCGCCCCCATCCCCTGCCCCCGCCCAAATGGAGGCGCCCCCCCCGAACCCCCGAGCCTGCGCCCAGGACCTCATCCACCTCCTGCGCGCCCTGTTGGGGGGCCGAGCCCTGGGCCGCGACGATTTCTCCGGCTTCGCGAAACAACTCCCCCGCGTCACGAACCTTAAGAAAGGCAGCCCCGACCTGACCTCCGCGGTCCTCTACGCCTGCAACTGAACATCGCGCTGGAAAATCCGGCAGAGCTCTGCCAGAAGAAAAGGGCCAAACTTCAGTTCCCGCCTAAAGGCGGGACTCCATACCCGACTATTCCTCTTTCGCCGCTGCGGCTCCGGCGCGGACGGTCGTCTCCTTGGGCTGCGCGCCCTTGTCGGCCGCTTTGCCCGCGCCCTTCCCCGCGGCGTCGCCTCCTGGATCCTGTCCTCGCGTTGCGGCGCCCTTCCCGGCCGCTTTCCCCGCCCCCTGGCCGCGTTGGGCCGCGCCTTGTCCTCGCTTTGCGCCGGCCTTCGCGCCTGCTTTTCCCGCCGTCGCCTTGGTGACGTTCTGCTGCGCCATGACCTCTTTCAGCTTCTCCGGATCGAGCAATGGATCGTTGGTCTGCTTGCGCCATTGCGTGAGCCGTTCGTGCAATTCCTTTTGAACCTCCGCCGCCTCGGGCTTGCCCGCCAGGTCGGTGGTTTCGTCCGGGTCCTTCTCCATATCGAAGAGCATGACGCCGCCGTCGAGGTATTCGCACAGCTTATACCGGTCGGTGCGAATCAGGCGATACGGCTCGGGGCGGATGTTCTGGAAGAAGTAGTCGGCGTACACGCAATCGCGCCCCTTCGCCTTCGGATCGCGAATGAGCGGGACGACGCTTTGGCCTGGCAGCGGCGTCGGCCATTGGACCCCCGTCAGATCGCACAGCGTCGGGATGATGTCGACTTGCGAGGTGAGCGCCGAACGCGTTTCGCCCCGCGGCAGCTGGCCCGGCCAGCCGATGACGAGCGGAATGTGAAGGACTTCCTCGTACGGGAACGAGCCTTTGAACCGCAGGCTGTGCGCGCCGCCCATGTCGCCGTGGTCGGCGAAGTACATAATGATCGTGTTCTTCGCCTGGCCGGCCGCTTCCAGCGAATCCAGAATCTCGCCGAGTTGCTTGTCGATGATTTCCATCAGCCCCGCGTAGAAGCTGCGATACGTTTTGAGCGATTCCTCCTTGCTCCCGGCGTCGGCGGATTTCTCCTGTCGCAGTTTGCCGATGGGAGAATCGGGCGCGTGGGTCTCGTTCCACGTGCGCGGCAACTGAACGTCGGGGCGGATCGTTTGCAGCGCCGGATACTGATCGGGATGGTAGATGTCGTGCGGGTTGAGGAACGACAGCCAGAGCATCCACGGGCGCTCGTCGGCCGCCTCGAAGAACTTCTTCGCCTGCTCGGGGATCTTCTTGTCCCCTCCGAGCTCGTAGCCAGGAAAGCCGTAGGCCTCCAGCCCCGCCCCGCGCGACCCGCTCAAATGCCACTTGCCAAAGTAGCCCGCGCGATAGCCGGCCGCCTGAAAGACCTTGCCCACGCACGGAAGCTCAGTCGGCAGCGGCTTGCCGAAGACCGCCTTGTCGGTGTTGGTCACGACGCCCGTCTGATGCGGGTAGAGGCCGGTCATCATCGTGCTTCGGGCCGGCGAGCACTGGGGAGTGACGC
>JAPLSS010000457.1 GCA_026398515.1 Candidatus Sumerlaeota bacterium
CGGGGCGCCTCCGCCGCCGGTCGTAATGTGGTGAACCCCGCTCACGTCGCACCGGGCGTAATAATGGTTGTGGCCACCGAACACGATATCGACGCCGTTGGCGAGGCACAGGGGCTGGATCAACGACTGCACGAGAGTGTTGTTAGCATGTCCGCCGGCCGCCGACCAGCCCGGCTCGTGAAGCACGATGAACTTCCATTCCTTGGTGGTCGCGTTAAGATCGGTGTTGAGCCACGTCAGCTGAGTGGAGCCGGCGCTGAAGTCCGCGTATTGGTCGACGATGGCGAAATGGGCCGGACCGTAGTCGAAGGCGTGATAGCGGTGGGCGACGAAGGGATAGGGCCAGTATTTCTGGAACAAGGTCCCGGCGCCCTCGTGATTGCCGAGGCAGCCCATGATCGGTATTTTCGTCTGCATCCCGATGGCGTTCGGCCACGACCGGTTGAAATACTCATTGGTCCAATTGGCCTCGTTTTCGCCGGTGGCGACCCAATCCCCCACGTGGACGAGAAACGTCTGGTATTCCGGGTCCGCGGCGATGGCGGTGTTGATCGCCGCGCAAACGCTGTCGTGCAGATCAGGATTGCTGCGCGTGTCCCCGTATGCCAGAAACTTGACGTTGGCGGCGCTTGCCGGCGGGGCGGCGCGGAAGGAGCCGGTGTACGTGTAGGGAATGGACCCGAAGGTGACGCGATAGTAATAGAGCGATCCGGGGGTGAGCCCCGTGATGGTCGACTTGTGCTGGTGGCTGGCGCCGTATTCGGAAGTCGCCGTGCTGCCGGCGGAATAGGACGTGTCCAATCCCCATTCCAGCGTGCAGGCCGAGGTGGAGTCCAGTTGCCAGAGGACCGTCATCTGTGTGTTGACGTTTGGGTAAATCAGGTAAGGCCCCTTGGCGATCGAGGCGGCGCGGCCTACCGCCGCGAAAGCCCCCCATATGGCCAGAATGCAAATCACGAAGAAAAACCGTTTTCTCACATTCCCCTCCGTTGTTCATCATTCCGAATGAGATGCATTCCCCTTTTCATATATCAACCCTCTTGGCGAAGTCACGCAGTTGTTTTGGCGCTTCGCCGCTCCCTCTCTCAGACGCGCCCCCAAATCCGGACTTGCACTTCTCTTCGAACGCGGCATGATTCTTCCGGAGTCGCCGAGCGCTCCATATCTCCACTCACCCTGCGCATTGGAGAGGACTTGCTCATGGGAGGCTTCTTCGGCGTTGTTTCCAAAGACGACTGCGTCACCGATCTTTTTTATGGAACCGACTATCACTCGCACCTGGGGACGATGCGCGGCGGGCTGGCCGTGCGCGACGGCGGCGCTTTCACCCGCCACATCCACGACATCTCCAACGCCCAGTTCCGCTCGAAATTTCAGGACGACATCCGCACGATGCGCGGCCGCGGCGGCATCGGCGTCATCAGCGACACCGAATCGCAGCCGCTGATCATCTACTCCCACCTGGGCGTCTACGCCATCGCCACCGTCTCGCGGATCGCCAACGAAGAGGAACTGACGCGCCGGGCCTTCCACGAGACGCGAATGCATTTCTCTGAAATGAGCGGCGGCGGCATCAACCCCACCGAACTGGTCGCCACGCTGATCAACGAGCGAGATTCCTTCGACGACGGCATTCGCCACGCCCAGGAGCTGATTCAGGGATCGTGCTCGCTGCTTCTCCTGACGAACGCCGGCATCTACGCCGCCCGTGACCGGCTGGGCCGCACCCCGGTCGTCATCGGCGCCAAGGCCGGCGCGTACGCGGCCAGCCTCGAAACCTGCGCCTTCCTCAACTTGGGCTACACGATCAACTCCTACCTCGGGCCGGGCGAGATCGTCCTGATCGCTCCCGACGGGATCGAGCGGAAGAAGCCGCCGAACGACCGCATGCAGATCTGTTCGTTCCTGTGGGTCTATTACGGCTACCCGGCCAGCACGTACGAAGGCGTCAACGTCGAGGAGGCGCGCTATCGCTGCGGCGCGGCGTTGGCGCGGGCGGACGACGTGGAAATCGACATGGTGGCCGGGATTCCCGATTCGGGAACGGGCCACGCCATCGGCTACGCCAACGAGTCGAAGATCCCGTATGGCCGGCCGTTCACGAAATACACGCCCACGTGGCCGCGCAGCTTCATGCCGCAGGACCAAGCCATGCGCGATCTGGTCGCCCGCATGAAACTCCTGCCGATCAAAGAGCTCATCCACGGCAAGCGCCTTCTGTTCTGCGAGGACTCGATTGTCCGCGGCACGCAGCTGAAGGACACGATTCAGGGCCTGTTCGACGCCGGGGCGCGCGAGGTCCATATGCGCCCGGCCTGCCCGCCCCTGGTCTACGGCTGCAAGTTCCTCAACTTCTCGCGCTCGAAGTCGGAACTCGATCTGGCGTCCCGTAAGGCGATCCGCGAACTGGAAAAGGGCGCCGCCGTGGAGCTGGCCGAATACGCCACGGCCGACTCGGAGAAATACGAGGCCATGGTCGACCGCATCCGCCAGCGCTTGGGACTGACCACCCTGAAGTACCAGCGTTTGGCTGACATGGTGAAGGCCATCGGCCTGCCCAAGGAGAAACTGTGCACGTACTGCTGGGACGGATGCGAGGGCTGCCAGGAGGACTTCCTTGACAAGGCGTGAGGCGGGGATTCGGCGGCGCCGATGAGGCGTGGGCCGCTGGAAGGCATCCCGCGGCGCCGACTCGCGCTCCTGCTCGTGTTCGGTCGTTCCGGCGCTCTCAACTGGCGAGCACGATCACGAGCACGGGCAGGAGCACGAAGCGCGCAACGAACACAGCCGTTCTCCTTCCCGTATGGCCGAGCGCTGCACTGCGGATAGCGCCCGGGCGGCCCCATGGCCCCTCTTGCCGCTTGCCATTTTCCGATCCGCGCCATAGGATAGCTGAATCCGGCGCGGGGCGGACGGCGGCGAATGAACCCTTGGGCGCAGACAACGGGACGATGGGCGAAACGGGCGCGCCTGCGCCTGTTGCGCCGCCTGTCCTCGCGCAAGATCCGCTGGCGCCGTCGCAGCGCGAAATCTCCGAGGCGGCGATGGAGCGCCTGATGCGGGTCCTCCCGTACGTCGAGGTGTTCACCCTGACTCCGCTCGGCGAGCCGCTTCTCTACACCGGGCTGGACCGGCTGCTGGAGCGCTACGAGGCGGCCGGCTGCGGCAATCTGCAACTGACCACCAACGGCAACGCGATGACGGAGGAGCGGGCGCGCCGCCTGGTCGAAGCCGGGACGCGGCGCATCTATTTCTCCATCGATACGGCCGATCCGGCCACCTACCGCGACATGCGCGTGGGCGGCGACCTGAGCAAAGCCACCGAGGCCATCGCGCATCTGAATGATTGGAAGACGCGCCTCGCGGTCCCACACCCCGAGATCGTCCTGGCATCCACCTTCATGCGCCGCAACATCGGCGATTTGCCCGGTCTCATTCGCTACGCGCACGCCAACCGCATCCACCGGGTGTCCGTGCAGTTGATGGAAGCCGAGGACCCGGCGATGGAGCCGGAGACGCTGGCGTATCATCTTCCGCTGACGGTTGAGTCGCTGCGCGAAGGGCGACGGGCGGCCGAAGACCTCGGCGTGGACATGGTCATCCACCTGGCGTTGCGCAACCTGCTGAGCGCCCACGCCGCCGAGCCGGACGTGGCGGCGCTCCTCGGCGCCCAGCCGGCGCTCGACCTGCGCGGGCGGCGGTTGATGGATAAGTGTCTCTATCCCTGGACCTTCCTGGTGGTCGACACCGACGGCGAGGCGCGCCCGTGCTGCTGGGCGGCAATCCGCTACGGCAACCTGGCCGAGCAGACGTTCGATGAAGTCTGGAACAGCCCGACGGCGCAGGAAACGCGGAAGAGTTTCCTCGCCGACATGATCCCGCCGGGCTGCCGGCAGAAGCATTGCCGGGTCGATTTGTGATTTTCGATTTGAACTACCCCGATTCACCACGAAGGCACGAAGGCACAAAGGAATCCTGCCGTTTTGTGCTTTCGTGCCTTTGTGGTGAAATCCTCCTGGCACAATCGGCTATTGGCTATCGGCTATCTCCTTCAGTTGCGCCAACGCTTCCTCCCTGGTCGTAATGCTTCCATCCAACTGCAAATCGTGAATCTCGCGCAGGATCTTCTTGAACGGCGGGCCGGGCTTGAGGCCCAGGGCGATCAGGTCGTCGCCGGTGACCAGGGGCGGCGGGGTCGGCGCCTGCGACTCGGCGGCCAGTTCGCCGAGCACGCGCAGGCAGAATTCGTAATTGTCCAGATTGCGATGGCTGGCCAGGCAATCGGCGCGGTGCAGCTCCAGATCCTCCTCGAAATGGGGCTTGGCCATGAACCGCCGCAACGTCGAGCGGCGCATCCGCGGGACGTCCATGAAGCGCATGTGATCGGCCACCAGGCGGACGATGCGCCGGCGCTGGTCGTTGGAGAACCGCAAGCGGCGGCAGATCGCCTCGGCCATTTCCGCGCCCACCTTCGCGTGGCGGTTGAAGCGGATGCGGTCGCTTTCCTCGAACGTCGGCGGCTTGCCCACGTCGTGCAGGAGAAGCCCGAACGCCAAGGCCGGCGTGGGGGAGGGCGGGAGCGCGTCGAGGCAGCGCGCGACGTGCTCGAACACGTCGCCTTCGGGATGGAAGTCCGGCGGCTGGGGGATTCCGCGCATCGCCGCCACTTCCGGCAATGCTACGTCCACCAATCCCAGATCCGACGTCATCCGCAGCGCCCGGCCCGGATGCGGCCCGGTCAGAATCGCGGTCAACTCGTCGCGCACCCGCTCAGCGCTGATGCGCTCGAGCAACGGGGCGGCGCGCACGATGGCCTTGCGTGTCTTCGGCTCGATCTTCAGATCAAACCGCATGGCGAACCGCACGGCGCGCAACAGCCGCAGCGCGTCCTCGGAGAACCGGTCCTCCGGATTCCCGATGGCCCGCAGCAGGCGCTTCTCCAGATCCTTGCGCCCGCCGACGTAATCGAGGACTTCGTCGGCGATCGGGTCGTAGAACAGGGCGTTGATGGTGAAATCGCGCCGGCGGGCGTCGGCTTCGGGCGTGGAGAAATGGACATCCGTCGGATGGCGATAGTCGAGGTATTCGCCGTCGCTGCGGAAGGTGGCGACTTCCGTCTGAGTGCCGCCATCAATCACCAGCACGACGCCGAAGTGCGCTCCGGCGGTCAAACTGTTCGGGAAGAAACGCAGCACCTCCTCCGGCCGCGCCGAGGTGGCCACGTCGTAGTCCTTGGGCGCTGGCCCCAACAGCCAATTGCGCACCGCCCCGCCGACGAACACCGCCCGGTGGCCGGCTCCTTGCAGGCGCTTGACGATGGCCAACGCCCGCTGATATTTCGGGTCCGACGAATCCATCCCTCGCCGCCTATACGTCGTTCGCAGGGGAATCTACGTTTGCCCGGCCTGGAAGGCAAGGCCGGCGAAGCCGAGCAGCGCCGGCTGTCAAGCCGCTGATTCAGTTGGCAAGACCTCCGTTCAAACCGCAACTACCGGCTGGGCGGCCAGCGCTACGCGTTACAATCAACCTGCCAGGAAGGATAAGCATGGGGATGCCCGTCGGCTGGATTGCCCCTTGAACCCCTCTCCGTATTTAGACATCATATTCGGGGTTGTTACGGCCTTTTCATCCACGATCCTCCGCGAGGAGACTGCTCCATGGCTTCGCTCAAGCAAGCAGACGCGGGCGCACGGGGAGCGGGTCTTGCCGTAGCCAGGCGCCGGATCGCAGTCTCCTTGGCATGCATAGCGGCGTCGGGTCTTCATACATCGTGGGGCCAGTCTGACGACGCGACCTCTGGAGTCCTAAGCATCCAGGTTTTATGGGAAGACACGTCGGCCGCCGTCGCCGGCGCCACGGTGTCGGCGAGCAATTTCAATGTAGGGTCAGGTCAGCCCGAGACCATCGAGCAGCAGACGGACGCACGCGGGATGGCCACGCTCCAGATCCCCCCGTTGTGGGATTTTCCTCACCTCACGGTGTTCCATGCCGACGCGGCCAATTTCTCTCGCGCGCTTGGGCCGCGCCCGCCAACGCAATTGACGGTTCAACTCAAGCGCATCGGCCGGGTCTCTGGGCGGGTGTGGCTGGGGAGTCGCGATGTTCCGGCCACCAACGCTCTCGTGATGTCCATCCCTTACGGCCAGTGGACCGAGGCCGCTAAGGACGGCTCGTTTGAGGTGCGGCTTCGGCAACTGGGCCGAGTCGGACTGCTGGCCACGCAGGGCGAGTGGGTCTCCCCGACTCGGCTCGAAGATATTCTAAGGTTGGATCTGGGATCAGGCCCGCCGCCCGCCCCGGTGGATCTGACGCTGCGGCGCGGGGCGGCGGTGGTCGGGACTATCAAAGACGGGGATACCGGAGCGCCTCTTCCCGGCGCCTCGATTACGGCTTGGTTCGGCCTGAAAGACAGCCACAATGTCCCGCTGCCGGAGCAATGGCCTGTTCGCGCCACGACGAACAACGCAGGAGTCTATCGGCTGCCGGGATTGCCGCGGGGCGTGTTCCACCTGGTGGTCACCACCCAGGGGCATGACCCCGAAGAGGCCGACGTGTCGCTGACCGAGGCGCCGGAGACGCGGCGCGACTTCGCCTTGGGGCGCCAGGCCTCGGTGTTCGGCACGGTGCATTACGAAGGAACGGGCCAGCCCGTTGCCGGCGCCGAGATCCTGATCGAAGCGCCGCGCCGAGGCGCCAAGTGGACCACGCGGAGCGATGCGAACGGCAAATACGATGTGAGTCTGGGGGCCGAATCCGGGGCCGTGCGCGTCACCGCCGTCAAAGGCGAATGGCGAACGCATTCCGACCCCTCGGATGCCGAGATGATCCCCCTTGCGCCGAGCCAGCGCTATGGCCCGCTTGACCTGGTTTTGGAGTCAGGAATGGCGCTGGTCGGGACGGTGCGCGATCAGGCGACCGGCTCTCTGATCGCCAGCGCGGCCGTTTATGCGCCATTCCGGCCGCGCCACGAGTTTCCGCGGAAGGAACTCAAGCCGCAAGCCATGACCGACGGGGACGGCGTCTACCGGGTCGAAGGGCTGGGAACGGGG
>JAPLSS010000898.1 GCA_026398515.1 Candidatus Sumerlaeota bacterium
CTTCTGAATGGAGCCGAGGCAATGGCGCAGATGATCGGCCATCCGGTGATGAATAAGGACGATGCCGATGCGGGGAGCGGTCGGATCGTGGCCGTCTGCCGTGCCCATAGCGGCACTGTAGACGATTCGTTGGAGCGAACAAGGGTTTTCTGGGCGATCGGATAGTCCAGAAAAGGACCGCGGCTAGTGGCGTAGGCTTTCCAGCCTGCGCCTGTTCGAATCATCACGACATGTCCAAGAGCGCAGGCTGGAAAGCCTGCGCCACAAACCGCGCCTTCCGTTCCAATCAAAAAATCAGAAATCCAAAATCGAAAATCCCCCTACCGCCCTCCCCGCGTCAGCCGCACGAAATTGGGATACCGCGCGTCCCACGCCGCCTTGTGTGTCGGCTCGAAGGCCTTGGTGGGGAACGAGCGCGCGACGACCGAGCGCAGCTCCGCGTGGTCGTTGATCGCCCCGCGCGCCAGCGCTTGGGCCATCACGTTGCCGATGGCGGTGGCTTCGACGGGGCCGGCGACAACCGGCAGGCCGGTGGCGTCGGCGGTCATCTGGTTCAACAACTCGTTCTGCGATCCGCCGCCGACGATGTGAATGACCTGGAACCGGCGTCCGAGGCATTCCTCCAACTGCTCCAGCGTCAGCCGGTAGCGCATCGCCAAACTCTCCAGAATGCAGCGCGCGACGGCGCCGCGGCTGTGCGGCGCCGGCTCGCCCGTGCGGCGGCACGCCTCGCCGATGCGCGTGGCCATGTCGCCGTGCGCGAGGAAGTCGCCGTGGTCCGGGTCGATGAGCGAGGCGAGCGGCGGCGCCTTGGCGGCCATCGCGGTCAATTGCGCGTAAGAGAACTCCGTCCCCTCGCGCGCCCATTGGCCGCGGGCCTGTTGCATCAGCCACATGCCGGCGATGTTGTGGAGGAAGCGAATCGAGCCGCCCAGGCCGCCCTCATTGGTGAAGTTGTGCTCGCCCGCCTTCTTGTTGATCGCCGGCTTCGGCAATTCGGCGCCCATGAGCGACCAGGTGCCCGAGGAGATGTAGCACCAGTCCTCGCCCTTGGCGGGGACGGCCGCCACCGCGGCGGCGGTGTCGTGGCCGAGGGCGGCGATGACGGGCGTCTCTCCGGCGTGGGCGAAGCCGGCTTCCTCGGCCACCGACGGCGCCAACTTGCCCAGCGTGGTGGCCGAAGGAATGATGGGGCCGAACAGGTGGGTAGGAATCTCCAGAGCCTCCAACAATTCCACGGCCCATTTCTTCTTGCGCGGGTTGTAGCATTGCGTCGTCGAAGCCAATGAGAATTCCAGCGCCCTCTCGCCGGAGAAGAAGTAGTTGAACAAGTCGGCCATCAGAAGAATGCGGTCGCCGACGCGCAACTGCGGCGAGTCGGCCAGGCGCATCGCCAGCAGCTGGAAGATCGTGTTGAACTGCATGAACTGCAGGCCGGTGTGGCGGAAGATCTCGTCGCGCGGGACGATCGCGAACGCCTTCTCCATCATGCCGTCGTTGCGGGAGTCGCGGTAGTGAACGGGGAAGCCGAGCAGCGCGCCGTCGTGGCCGAGAATGCCGAAGTCCACGCCCCACGTGTCGACGCCGGCTCATTCGGGGATCTCCTTTGTTCGACTGCGAACCTTGAGGAAGCCGCTATGGCATGATGATATGCATCGCGGCGTAAATCATGCAATAACGTTGTCCCGTGACAGCGGCATCAAGATCGGTCTCTTTGAAGGCGGGGCGCCGCGCGTTCGGAGCCGCCGGCCAAGCGCGCGCGATCCTGACTTGTTCGACCAGGAATTCACATGGTCGTCGCTTCGGCGCTCTCGACCACAAACGAGCGCGGCGGCAGAGGGTCTTTTGACTGCCGCTCAAACAGGCGGTCGCCGAAGTTGACGATGACCCGGTCGCCCGTATTCCAGTCCGTGAACTGAACCGAACGGTCCTCCGCCAGCCACCCATGATTCACCATCTCGGCGAAGCCGATGCGCTCGCGGACGGAGGCGATGTTCCGATAGCTGGCAACCAACTGCGCCTTGCGGCTTTCCCAAAGGCGCCGGGTGATATGCCACATGGGCATCGTCCCATATAAGATGTTAAATAAGTCCTTCTTCCAGGCGAAGGGCGCGCTTTGATAGTTCGTATCGCGCCACACCCAGGTTCCCGCCACGTAGTCATGAAACGCCAACTGATACAGGGGAATCCTTCTCGTTTCGTCCAGGGTGAACGCGGCCTGCTTTTGGTAGCTATCCCCTAGATCCGTTTCGTAGTCGCCCGAGGGAATCTTCAGCGGCGTGTCGGCATACGTGCGCAGCGACATCAGGCCCTCGAAGAAATCCAAGTCGGGGAGCGCCCAGGTTGGGCAAAGCCCCTCGCCGGAGCCGACAATCATCCCCTGCTCGCGGGTTCGTCGCATGATCTCCCGCCGCGCCTCCAGGTTCTCCTCAATGGTGGAGGGGTGATCAGGGTCCAGGCAGGGCGCCAACTGAACGACCAGCGTGTCGAAGTAGAACAGTTGCACGCCGTAGTCCTGGATGTTCGCTTTCGCCTTCTCCATCCACCCCGACAGCACATACTTGCCGCAGATGCGCTCCCAGGCCTTGCGGTTGCTCTTGGCGAAAAAACCGCCCGGCTCAAGCCGCCCCGTCAGAAGGGCTTTCGGCCACCCTTGGTTCTTGGAGACCTGGAAGAGGTTGCCCGTGGGCATCTGATACTTTCCCATGACCCACCCCAGCCGCTTGATGCCGTCGCCCAATGACCGATCGACTTGGTGCTTGCCGTAGAAGATCGCGACGCCGCGTTCGATGCCGGCGCCCTTCATCTCCTCCACCAACTGGAGATCCTCGGCCGGGTCCTTGCCCCAGAGATAGACATAGACTCCATCTTTCAAGGCAGAAAGCGCGGGGCGCTCCTTCACCCGTTCGGCCAGCGGGCGCAACTCGGGATGCGAACGGAGAAAGTCGTTACGATACTCCTTCGCCAGCCCCTGGTATCCGCCCTCCGTGAAGAAGGCGTAGTTGATGCGCAGAGGGACCGCATAGACCGTCGCGTCGTCCTGCCCCGTGCGCGAGTCGGGGAGCCGGAACGTGTCCAGACGCGCCCTCATGGCCCGCTTCAGGTCGGTGAGGCCCCACCAGGGTTGGCCGCCGCTCCAGCCGAAGGGCTTCTGGATTTCTTCCGCCTTTTCCAAGGGCATCAGCATTCCTTCGCCCGTGGTGTTCTG
>JAPLSS010000197.1 GCA_026398515.1 Candidatus Sumerlaeota bacterium
GAACGGCACGATCGGCATCGCCCACACGCGCTGGGCCACCCACGGCGCCCCTTCGATCCTCAACGCCCACCCGCACTTCGACGACTCCGGCGACATCGCCATCGTCCACAACGGGGTCATCGAGAACTACCTTGCGCTCCGGGAGTACCTCGCCCAGCGCGGCCACAAAGTGAAGAGCGAGACCGACACCGAGGTCATCGCCCACCTGATCGCCGAATACAGCGAGCATGGCCTGCTGCACGCCGTGCGCTCGGCCGCGCGCCTGTTGGAGGGCACGTTCGGGCTAATCGTCCTGTCGCGTCGCGATCCCCACCGCCTGATCGCCGTGCGCCAGGGAAGCCCGGTCGTGCTGGGCATCGGCGACCAGGAATACTTCATCGCCTCGGACGTGGCGGCCCTGGTCAACAACACGCGCCAAGTCATCTTCCTGGACGACGGCGAGATCGCCGAGCTGACGCTGACCGGCTATCGCACGTCGACCTTCCAGGACGATGTCACGGTGGTCAAAGATACCACCAAGATCGATTGGGAGATCGAGGCGATCGAGAAGGGCGGCTACGAGCATTTCATGCTCAAGGAAATCTACGAGCAGCCCGACGCTATCGAGAACACCTTCCGCGGCCGGCTGCGCCCCGGCGAAGACCGTATCTATCTCGGCGGCATCCGCGGCCTGAGCGATGAGACGCTGCGCTCGCTGCGCCGGATCGTTATTTCCGCGTGCGGCACCTCGTGGCACGCCGGGCTGATCGGCGAATACCAGATCGAGGAGTTGGCGCGCATCCCCGTCGAAGTGGAATACGCCTCGGAGTTCCGCTATCGCAATCCGCTGCTGGAGGGCGACGATTTGACCATCGTCATCTCCCAGTCGGGCGAAACGGCCGACACGCTGGCGGCCTTGCGCGAGGCCAAGGCCAAAGGGTCGCTCCTGATGGGCATCTGCAACGTGGTGGGCTCGACCATTGCGCGCGAGAGCGGAATGGGCGTCTACACCCACGCGGGGTTCGAGGTCGGCGTGGCTTCGACCAAGGCGTTTCTCACGCAGATCGCCGTGCTGGCGATGCTGTCGCTGCACCTGGGCCGGCTGCGCACGCTGTCGCCGGAGGGGTTCAAGAGCCTTGTGGATCAGCTGGCCGCCACGCCGACGCTGGTGCGGCGCACGCTGGACATGATGGACGGGGTCAAGTCGATCGCCGAGGAGTTCGCCGCGTCGCGCAACTTCCTCTTCCTGGGCCGCGGCATCAACTTCCCGGTGGCGTTGGAGGGGGCGCTCAAGTTGAAAGAGATCTCCTACATCCACGCCGAAGGCTACCCGGCCGCCGAAATGAAGCACGGGCCCATCGCGCTGATCGACGAGAACATGCCGGTGGTGGTCGTGGCCACGCGCGACGCCGTCTACGAGAAGATCCTCTCCAACATCTCTGAAGTGAAGGCCATGGCCGTCCTGCGCGGCTGCGACGTGGACAAGCCGCGGAATCTGGCGAAGAGCGTGACGGTGGAATAGGGAAATACAGGAATTCCTCACGCAGAGGCGCAGAGAACGGATTCCCGATCTCCGCGTCTCTGCGCCTCTGCGCGAGACTGAATTTGAAAAGCGTGCCTGTCCCCGGTTTTCCGGCCATTTTCGCGTCTGAAGCTCGACGCTAGAATTCGCGAATGCCCCCGGAGTGAATCCGGCCCTTGTTTGCGCATTGACGCCGATTCCCGTGGCGGCGCACACTCTGACAGGAGGAACGGGCCATGACGCGCATTTCGACCGCAACGCTTGCCCGCGACGTCGACGCCATTGTGGCGCGCGTCGCCGAGGGCCACGAACGCATCGTTCTACGCAAGGACAATCGCAACGTCGCGGCCATCGTGCCGGTTGAGGATGCGGCCTTGCTCGACCGCCTTCTGGACGTTCTCGAGGAACGCTTCGACAACGCGGCGGCGGACAAAGCCCTCGCGGAACCGTCTTTCTCCTGGGATGAGGTCAAAAAAGAGGCGGGGCTTTAACCGATGCCCTACGCCGTCGAGATCAAGGCATCGGCGCGCAAGGCGTTCTTGTCTCTCCCCCTCGCGATACGGCGCCGGATTAGAGAAGCGATTGACTCTCTGGCGGGCAATCCCCGTCCTCATGGGGTTGCCAAGCTGGCCGGCCGCCGGGATCGTTACCGCGTGCGGGTTGGCGAATACCGTGTGATCTACGAAGTCCAAGAGGACCGGACCGTGGTTTTGGTTCTGCGCGTTGCCCATCGGCGCGAAGCCTACCGGGGCGCAGGATAAGGACGCGCGGCGCCCCGTGCCTGAGCTCAAACCCCTTCCCGGGGCGTCCATTCCTCTGGCGCCGACATTTGGCTTTTCTCGCAGTCTCAGGATGACTTTGATCCAGGGCAATACAACCGGAAAGTCAGAGGGGATGAAGTGGGGCGTCGCTGTAATTCCCAGTAATTCCGATCTCCAATCTCCGCCTCTCTGCGCCTCTGCGCGAGACTGATTTTGACAATCCACGGGCGCGCGCAGATAAATGAGTCTTGGGTCCGGCATCAGTCCCTCAAGCCGGTAGACCTCCCCAACACCTGAGGAAGACGGGGCGAGAAAGTCGCAGTCGCCCCAAGAGGCGAAGCGTGATGCTCACCAAACTCGTGGTTCGGAATTTCAAAGGGCTCGACCGCTGGGGCCAAGTGGAAATTGAACTGGGCAATCCGGTCGTTTTCATCGGCCCCAACAATTCCGGCAAGACCTCGGCGCTCCAGGCGTTGGCCCTCTGGGAGTTGGGCCTGAAACGCTGGAACGAAAAGCGCAAGGGCAAAAACACCCCCGAGCAACGGCCGGGCGTGACCATCAACCGGCGCGAACTCATCGCGGCACCGGTCCCTGACGCGAACCTCCTGTGGCGCAATCTGCATGTTCGAGACGTGCAGGGCCGCGGCAAAGAGATGAAAACCAAAGGAGTCTGCATCAACATCACCGTCGACGGCGTTGCTGGCGACAGGGTCTGGCAGTGCGGCTTTGAGTTCGACTACGCCAACCCAGAGTCCTTTTACTGCCGCCCGCTACGGCTGTCAGAAGAGAGGAATCCGGCGCGAATGCCGGTCCCGGACGAAGCTGGACAGGTCCAAGTGGCATTCCTCCCGCCCATGTCAGGCTTGGCCGCCAACGAGATTCGGTTGGACCGCGGCGCCGTGAACGTCCGCGTCGGCGAGGGCCGCACCGCCGAAGTCCTCCGCAATCTCTGCTACGGAGTGTATCTGGCGAGAGACGACCGATGGAAGAAGGTCTGTTCCTGGATCGAATGCCTGTTTGGCGCCCAGTTGGAGGAGCCTCAATATATCGCCGAGCGTGGCGAGATTGTCATGAGCTACAAGGAGCGCGGCGTCCGACTGGACCTGTCGTCCTCGGGGCGCGGCTTGCAGCAGACGCTCCTTCTGCTGGCCTACATGTACGCCAATCCCGGCTCCGTGCTGCTTCTCGACGAGCCCGACGCCCATCTGGAAATCCTGCGGCAACGGGAGATCTACCAGATCCTGACCGACGTGGCCCAGGAGAATCACAACCAAATCATCGCCGCCAGCCATTCCGAAGTCCTGCTCAACGAAGCCGCGGAGCGCAGTGTTGTTGTGGCCTTTGTCGGCAAACCCCACCGCATCGACACTCGGGGTGGCAGCCAGGTCCAGAAAGCCCTCCGTGACATCGGTTTTGAAGACTACTACCAAGCCGAACAGACCGGTTGGGTCCTGTACCTCGAAGGGGCGACCGACCTGGCCATCCTGCAGGCGTTCGCTCGGAAGCTGAAGCACAGGCAAGCCATCGACGTCCTGGAGAGGCCATTTGTTCGTTATGTCGGAAACGTGCCGGACGGTGCTCGCAAGCACTTCTGGGGCGTCCAAGAAGCAGTCCCCCATGTAAAGGGTGTAGCTCTGTTCGACCGGCTGGAGAAGACTTTGCCCGACAATCTGGGCGCCGAAGGACTGGTCTGGAAACGCCGCGAAATCGAAAACTATCTTTGCCTTGAGGAGACCCTGGAGGGCTACGCGGCGGCGGTGGCTCAACGCGAGACCATCGGCCCGCTGTTCGCTGACGGGGACACGAAGCGCCACGTCGAGGCCATGCGCGCCAGCGTTCAGGAGGTCGCCCAAGCTTTCGAGGCTTTGGACAGGGGATCTCCATGGAATCCCGACCTGAAGGTCAGCGACGAGTTCTTGACGCCATTATTCCAAAAGTATTTCAAGAAGCTGGGGATGCCAAACATCATGGCCAAGAGCAACTTCCATGAACTGGCCGCTTTCGTCCCGCCTGACAAGATCGACCTGGAAGTGCGGGAGAAACTCGACGCAATCGTCCGCGTGGCGCAATCCGCGATCCCCGCGCAGGAGCCCTCATGAAAGCAAACGCACGCACGCGATCGCCGTGGACAAGCCGCAGAATCTGGCGAAGAGCGTGACGGTGGAATGACCTACCCTGGACGAGGCAGAGTCAATCGTCCTTCCGGAAATCTTTGCCGTCTTGCGAAAGATTTTACCCGTGAGGGCCTA
Source organism: Candidatus Sumerlaeota bacterium (assembly GCA_026398515.1). GTDB lineage: Bacteria > Sumerlaeota > Sumerlaeia > JAPLSS01 > JAPLSS01 > JAPLSS01. Next base: position 4,512 of record JAPLSS010000197.1, read on the forward strand.
ACCCGTCTTTCGCGATTCGCGGGGGCGCTGAGTGAGAATGTTAGGAAACTCGGGGTCTGAGAGCAAAAGGTCGGCACTACACGGTGGCGGCGCTGGCGGCGTAAACGCGGGGCGCGGGTTGGAGGGGCAGGGTCAGTTTCAG
>JAPLSS010000691.1 GCA_026398515.1 Candidatus Sumerlaeota bacterium
CATTCTCCCGCTGGTGAAACCGGCCCTGGCCGCCATCGCGATATTCACCTTCATGGGCGTGTGGAACGATTTCATGGGGCCGCTGATTTACCTCGTCGATCAACGGCTGTATCCGTTGTCGCTGGGGCTGTATTCGCTCCAGGCGTTCCTGGCCGCCAGCGGCGCGGGGCGCCAAGGGATCATGATGGCGGCCTCGGTGATGATGACGGTTCCCGTCATCGCGCTCTTTTTCGCCGCGCAACGCCAGTTCATCCAGGGCGTGACCCTGACAGGGATGAAGGGGTGAAGACATGGCGCGAAAACACGGGGATCCGAGCCACGGGTCCGGGCGGTTTTCGTGCTGGTGCTCGTGATCGGTGGTTGAACTCTACGAAACGGCCGAGCACGAGCACGAGCACGAAAACCGCCAGACCGAAAGAACCTATGAAGCAGACTTTGTGACAGACCGCCTGAAGGCGGGACTCCATACACACGGATCGGTCCGTAGGAGCGATGATGTCAATGAACACCGCATTCACCCGCCGCGCGTTCATGCGCTCAGCCGTCGCCGGCGCCGCCGCGCTGGCCGCCTCGAAACTCGGCTCTGCCCGGGAGGCCGGCCAGAAGCCCCCGAACCTCATCCTCGTCCTGGCCGACGACTGCTCGTCGAGGGAATTCAGCTGCTACGGGAACACGGAGATCCGGACGCCGCGCCTGGATGAATTGGCGAGGACCGGCGTCCAGTTCAAGACCTGCTGGGCCGCGCCCATTTGCAGCCCGGCGCGCGCCATGATCGTCACTGGCCGCTACGCCTGCCGCACGCGTTGGTATCACAACGACATGAAGCCCCGGGGAAACGAGCCCGGCGCCAATCTGAGCAAGGACAACCTGACCTTCGCCCAAGCCCTGAAGAACGCCGGCTACGCCACGGCCGTCTCGGGCAAGTGGCAGATGGCCGGCACGCAGCAGGAGTTCGGCTTCGACGAATGCTGCATGTGGCAGGAAGCCAAAGGCGAATTCGAAGGCCCCATCGAGCCGGCCGACGGCAACCTTCCCGGCCGCGCCGCCCGCTTCTGGCACGCGGCCCTCGTCAAGAATGGCGAAATGGTCAAGACGACCGACGCTGACTATGGCCCCGATGTGTGCCTCGATTTCCTCATGGACTTCGCCCAGCGCCACAAGGACGGCCCTTTTTTGTTGTATTACCCAATGATGCTCACCCATCAGACCTGGGATTTTGATCGGAACACGATGGGCTACGTCGCTCCGCCGGAACTCGACGCACAGGGGAACAAGACCGGGCGCAAGGGCGAGCCGACCCTCAAGGCCAATGTGGAGTACGTCGACTACCAGATGGGGCAGATCGTCAAACGGCTGGAGGAGATGGGCATCCGCGACAACACAGTCCTGCTCTTCACCTGCGATAACGGAACGTCCGGCTATGGGAAGGGCAATCTGACCGGCGAGGCGGGGCCGCGCGTCCCGATGATCGTCAACGGCCCCGGCCGGGTGAGACCCATCGGCCCCAGCGACGCGCTCGTGGACTTCACCGACGTGCTGCCGACCCTCGTCGATCTGGCGGGCGCCCAGCTGCCGGACGACTACGTCCTCGACGGCCACAGCTTCGCCCCCGTCCTGCGCGGCGAGAAGGAGTCGACCCGCGAGTGGATCTTCAGCGTCTACGCCGACAAGCGTTTCCTCCGCGACAAGCGCTGGCTGCTCGATGGCAATGGCCGACTCTGGGATTGCGACGACAACCGAACGGGCGAGGGATACCAGGACGTGACCGACTCGCAGGACCCCGAAGCCGTCGAAGCCCGCAGGCGGTTCGAAAAGATCCTGGAGACCCTGCCTGTTCCGGACCCCAGCGATCCCCTGTTCCAGTCCTACGTGGAAAAGACCGCCGCCAAAAAGACCCGGAAACAGGCGAAAGCGAAGGCCGCCAGGCAAGGGCAAAAGCCGGCGGGCGCGCAACCCAAGCCGGGAAAGAAAAAACCGGCGTCGGCGAAGGAATGAACGGCGCCTTGAGTTCGTAACGCGGCCTTCAGGCCCTTTTTTCCGAAAACGAACCGAGCGCGCTGGGATTTCCCCATCGCGCTCGGTTCATTTCAAGACTCTTGGAAGCCCAGACAGTCGACAAAGACCGCGTACCGCATCCCACGCAGGTCCAACGGCGCGAGGGCCAGTCGGCCGCTTCACGCGCAGAATCAGACCTTGGCCGCCGGCTCGCCGGAGGCTTGGGCCTGCGCCCGGTTCAGCCGCTTCATCAGGCGCGACACCTTGCGAGCGGCGGCGCGTTTGTGGATGATCTTCTTCTTGGCGGTCTTGTCGATCAGGCTGACGGCGGCAGGCAAAGCGGACTTGGCCGCCTCCAGCTCGCCGGCTTCGGTGGATGTCACCACCTTCTTCACGGCGGTCTTCATCGCGCTCTTGGCGGCGCGGTTGCGCGCCTGGCGCTTTCGGTTCGTGCGCATGCGCTTTACAGCGGATTTGATGTTCGGCACCTAATTCGAGTCCTTTCAACCAGTTGTCTCGCGCGGCATTGTCGCTCCCCCGCGAGACGGCGGCGCGGCCGCAGCCCCCCGAGGCCGGGGGAACCGACGGCCCGATATTCCCGCCGCCAAGGGAGAGGGAACGTTATCTTTCGTCGTTTCCGCCGTCAAGGCGAAAACGCGCCCCGCAGCCGCCGGTTTGGCGCGCGCGCGCATTCTACTGTTGCGCCCTGGAAGCGCTGGACATATAATTAGCATTGGGTTGACGGCAAACACGGCGCACGTTTGCCAAATCCGTCAACCGAGGGGGCGGCGCATCCCCCGATTCCTG
>JAPLSS010000779.1 GCA_026398515.1 Candidatus Sumerlaeota bacterium
CGTCGACCGCAGCATCCTGGACTCCATGCCCTTCGTGACCACCAACGTGTTGGGAACGCAAACCCTGCTCGACGCCGCCCGCCACGCCGGCCTCCAGCGCTTTCTTCAGGTCTCCACCGACGAGGTCTATGGCGCGCTGACTCTGGATTCCGCCGAGCGCTTTGCCACCGACTCTCCTCTCCAGCCCAACAGCCCCTACGCCGCCAGCAAGGCCGCCGCCGATCTCCTCGCCCGCGCCTGCTTCCGCACCTTCGGCCTGCCCGTCCTCATCACGCGCTGTTCGAACAACTACGGCCCCTATCAGTTCCCCGAGAAGCTCATCCCCCTGATGATCGCCAACGCCCTGCACGACGAGCCGCTGCCGGTCTATGGCGACGGGCGCTACGTGCGCGACTGGATTCACGTGCGCGACCACTGCGAGGCCCTCGACGCCGTCCTGCGCCGCGGCCGCCCGGGCGAGGTCTACAACATCGGCGCCGACAGCGAGAAGCCCAACATCGAGATCGTCGAAACCATCCTCGATCTCCTCGGCAAGCCGCGCAGCCTGATCCGCTTCGTCGCCGACCGCCCCGGCCACGACCGCCGCTACGCCATCGACAGCGAAAAGACCCGCCGCGAGCTGGACTGGACTCCGCGCGTCTCCTTCGAACAAGGTCTGCGGTCCACCGTCGAATGGTATCAAGCCAATCTCGACTGGGTGCGCCGCGTTCAGTCCGGTCAGTATCGCGACTACTACGAGAAGCAATACGCCACGCGGTTGGCGTAGCGCCGGCCGCAACGCAGCGCCGGCGTCACCTCCCCGGCCCCCAGGCATGGCGCAGCCAGACCTGCCCCGCATGGTCGGACGGGCGGTTGGAATTCGGATAGACGTAAACGCCGACGGCCACGCGATCCACGCCTTCGGGAACCTGCGTCAGGTAAGGCAGGCGCATCCACCCCGTCGTCTGGTTCACGCCCGTGGCGTACGCGTATTGCAGTCGTTCCTGATTCGTGCCCGCCGTCAGCCACACAACGACGATGTTTGCCGTATGGTTGATCAAATCCACCGTCTTCAGATCAAAGCTGCCGTAGAGCCACAGGCTAGGCTTCACCGGCAGGACGGGAGAGATCACCCCGGCGCTCCGCGCATTGGGCGGAATCGACAGGCCCAGTTCGCCCGGCGGCGTCTTCGCCGGTTCGATTCGCTTCGCGTCCCCCATCAAGCGCCAGACGGCGCCGGCGTCGTTCGGCCCGCCGGGGTGGGCGAATCCCGCGTAAAAGGCCGGGGCGATGGCGAGAACCCGCGCCTGGCTCAAGAAGTCGTCCCGCGGTTCCATCCTCGCCCCGCGGTCGATCGGCTGGATCGAGAATTGGCTCAGAGCCGCTTGAGGGGCCCCCGGCCCGCCGTCGGGCTGCGCGGCGCTCGCGCTGAGGAAACTGAACGCCACGTCGTGAACTCCCGCCGAGGTCGCAAAGTCCAAGGTCCGCGTGTCGAATTGCTGCGTGTTTTCGCGCCAGGCCATCACGCCCAACGGCTTGTCGTCCACCGCGGCCTCCACCAACGCCGGCGGCCCGTCGTTCCAGGCCGTCAGCCCCAGGCGGTAGGCGCCGTCGTTCGGCAGCCGAGCGCGATAATGGAGCGAGGAGTTGCGGAACAACGTCAGAACGCGCCGGCCGCCGAGGTCGGCGTAATCCCATCCATTGTGACGGGGCCACATCGCGTCGAAGGCGTACAATGGAACGCCGCCCTCTCCGGGCTTGTCAGCATCCACGAACGGCTTGGCGCGTTCCACCGCCACGTCGAAGCCCGAACTGGCCATCGTCGGGAAGGAGGCCGCGGGGTCGAACCAAGGGCGCAGCCGGTCGCGAATTCGCATCGTCAACGGCGCGTCCATCTCGGCGTGAGCGACCATCCACGGGCGCGTTCCCCGGTATAGATCGCGCTTCAGCGAGGCTTCGGCGATCCGCTCGGACCGATCCATTCCCAACTGGCGCAAGTCCGTCAGGTGGATTCGGTCAAGGCCCAGGCGCGGGAGGTAATAGCCCATAATGTAGAGTCCTTGGGTGGACACATAGACTTCCGCTGGGCCGTCGGCGGCCGCGGCGATCCATTTCAGCGCCTTGAGATACCCGACATATTCGCCCCGGCACACATAGCCGACGATGGGAACATGCGCCGCCAGGACCCCGACCACGGCGGCCACGGTCGCCAGTTTCGCCACGCGCGCGCGCCCGCCGACGGAGCCGGGCCAGATTCTCGCCGCCAGCGCACAGCCGCGCACAAGCCCATAGGCGGCCAGACCCAGGTAGAGGGGAAAGGTGTAGGAGACATACTTGGAATCGAACGGCACGGTCGAACCGGCGTACATCCACACGAACAGCAGCGACCCCACCCAGGTCGCGAACATCAACGCCGCCAACATGGATCGGCGCGCCCCGGCCCAGACCCAGCCGACCAGAAACAAACCGCCCACCAGCGGCGGAAGCCACGGCGTGGGATTGCTGCAGTATACCGTTCCGTACGCGAAGGGAAACGCCAGGAACCGGGCGTTCCACCCCACCCCCTGGACAAAATGAAGCGGCTTGCCCGACAACCACGCCGCCAGATTGGACCGCAGAAGGTGGTTCCAAACCAGCGGCCCGATCAGCCAAAGCGCCAACACCGCCAGCGCGCCCGCCGCGCAGACGGCCGCCACCGATACGGGCGCCGGCAGCCGACGCGGCGCCCGACCCTCGTGTCGCGGCCGGCGCCGCCATTCGACGGCCCAGACCGCGGACAGAGCCAGGACCAGGATCAGGGAATACGCCGCCGTCGTTGGATGAACCGCGTACAAGGCCGCCGCGCACGCCGTGAAGGCGCCAAGCGCCCACGGGCGCGGCCGCGGAACCAGCGATGGCCACAGTCCCAGGGCCACGCAGGACAGTAGGATGATCTCGGCGTAATAGCGCGCTTCGCCGCTGAAGTAGAGATGGTACGGATTGACCGCCAGGAGCAACGCGCCGACCACGCCGACCGCCGGCGTGAACCATCGCCGCAGCATCCAGGCGAACGCGGGAATCCCCGCTATGCCGGCCAGCACGCTGGGCAGCCGGAGGAAGAACGGACTGTCGCCCAGCCGCAGCGCCTGGCGCACGAGCCACACCGACAGAAAATGTGGAGACCGCGGAGAGAGAGCGCCGGCGGCCGTCCGCAGGCTCGTCACCTCGTCAATCCACAGCCCGCGGTCGGCGATCCGATACAGTCGCAATCCCGCGCCGAGCAGGGCGGCGATTCCGACCGCGGCCCAGAACCACCGGCTTCCCGGCGGCGGTTCGGGAGGGGCGGGCTTCGGCGTCTGGGACGGCGCATTCGCGCGCCGCGTGGGGTTTCGTTTCCTGGCCATAAGGCGACACAATTGGGGGGCGTCTCGCCGTGGAACCCGCCGCCGATCATTCCGGCGACGGCGTCCGAACGCCGGTGCTCTGCCCCATCGGCCCGATGTAGCGCTTCGCCACCACCACGTCGTCGAACCAGACCTTGGTCTCGCGGTCCGCGTCGGTGATGTAGTTCTCCAGCCAGAGGAAGTTGATCTTGAGGGCTTCGTCCATGCGCCACCGCATTCCTTCAAACGGCGGATCGGCGGGATTCGTCTGAAAGCTGTCCCAGACCCAGTGGCCGTGGGGGTAGCCGGGCCCGACGTGGCTGGTGATCTGCCCGTCGCGCTCCCACGATTGGCCATCGATCCAAATCTGCTGCTCGCCGTTGTACTCGGTGACGGGATCGTTTAGTTTCACCATCAACTCCGCGCAGATCCACTTGCCGCGCTGGACGGCGAGGGTTGGGTCGTTGATGAAGTCGTTGCCCCAGTAGTTGAGATCGGCCCCGCTTCGCATCTCCATCCAATAGGTGTAGAAGTCCCATTTCCACCGGTTGCCGGAGGGTTCGACGCCCACGGTGAAGCGCTCGTTGCCCGCCGGCTTCGTTCCCGCGCCGCCTTGCGGCCATGAGGTCGAGGGATTGTATCCGCCCAGCCACACGAAGTGATGGTTATAATAGCCATCCAAGTCGAATTTCGTATAGAAGCGCACGTACAACTGATTATACCCCGGAAGGAGCCGGCGGTACAGGTGCGCCCCGTTGCTCCCCCCGGGGACTTCCGTCATGAGCAGGGAATGCGAGCCGGCGCTCGCCGCCGGCGCATCGGCGTCCAGCGACATGATGGCCTTGCCCATGATGTTCTCCCACCGGCTCACCACGGCGTCGACCGATCCCTCTTCGAAATCCTCGGTGAAGATCACGTCGGGATCGCTCGCGATCCCCTGGTCTCCTACGTAGTTGGCCGCCAGGCCCGGCTGGGTCTCCGGCACGAAGCGCCCGGGCGACGCCTGCGCCATTCCGCCGGCGCACATCGCCGCGACACACGCCAACCCCATTCGAATCCAAACGGTCTTTCCCATGGAATGCCTCCCTCCGAAATCAGGCGTTGTTCGTGGCGTAGGCTTTCCAGCCTGCGCGGCATGAAATCCGTGCGAGACAACGCGCAGGCTAGAAAGCCTACGCCACGAACTGCGCCTGACTCCCGGCCAATCATTGGGCCTTCGCGAAACACGCCAGACTGCCGTCTTCGAGCGACGCGAACAAGCGTCCTTCCGCCGCGATCAGCCCATCGAACACCGGCGGCGAATCGATTTCGACCTCTCCCAGCCTGGCCCCGTCCTTCGCTGAAACCGCCGCCAGGCGCGCCCCCTTGCGCCCCTCGAACGCGGCGTACGGGTCCTGCGGG
>JAPLSS010000978.1 GCA_026398515.1 Candidatus Sumerlaeota bacterium
CAGGTTTTTCCATTGGGAGTTTGAATTCCCTGAAGTCTTCTTTGACGATGCCGGTCTACGGGTCGACGCCGGGTTCGACGCCATCATTGGAAATCCGCCCTACGATGTTCTCGCGGAGAAGGAAACGGGACGCGATTTGGCGGGTCTGCGGCGTTTCATTGACGACCAACCGGCCTATAGACCTTCGCGCCGCGGAAAGAACAACCTCTACAAGCTCTTCATCTGCCGCTCGCTTCAGTTGCTGGCCGAACAGGGGCGACTCGGCTTCATCGTCCCGATGGCCCTGCTGGGCGACGATCAAGCCGCGGATATTCGGCGCTCGATCATCAAACAGGGCGCTTTCACGTCAATCGACGCCTTCCCCCAGAAAGACGATCCCCACAGGCGGGTGTTTGAGGAAGCGAAGCTCTCGACGGCAGTCTTCACCGCCATCAGGACGCGCGACAAAGCCGCCCGGCAGAAGGCGTTTGTTTCGCGGGTCCATCCCGCGAACGCCGCAGAAGAAGGGAGCCCAGGCCTTTCCCTCAGGACAGACGACGTTCCCCTCTATGACGCCAGCAACCTATCAATCGTTACTTGTTCCCAAGAAGACTGGGATTTGGCAATCCGTATGTTTAGCTCGGGTAGAATGTCTCGGCTCAAGGAGTTCACTGAGTTCTTCCAGGGCGAGGCCAATGAGACCATTCAAAGGGCGCGCGGAAATCTAGCGGCTTCACCAAACGAAGGGAAATTGCTCATTCGAGGCGCGTCTATCTGCCTTTATCTACCTCGCCTTGCTTCCCAGGGCGAAGATCTATATCTGAACGTGAAGCGATTTCTCGGGGATAAAACACACGATACGAAAGCCTCGCATCATCAATTCCGGCGGGTTGCGCTTCAAGAGAGCTGCCCTCAGAACAACTTCCGGCGCATCATTGCCGCACTCGTTCCCGCAGGCGAGTTCTTTAATCATACTATAAACTACACGACACAAAAGCACAGCAGGATCGCCCTTGAGATCGTATTGGGGCTGCTGAACAGCAAATTGGCAGACTGGTTCTTTCGCCTTGGTAGCACGAATGCCCACGTTAGCCACTACCAGCTCTACAACCTCCCTTGCCCTGTTTTCCGTGCGGCTTTCAACGGCGAGAAGCCTTTCACCAAACAAGCGATTGCGGCGTTGGATAAAGGAGATACAGAATCCGCTTTCGATGTGACGCTGCCCTCCCTCGAGAGGCCTCCTTTCGGAACGGAGGCACGAGACCTGATCGTTGAATGCGTCAACCGAATCATCGCCATCGAGAAGGAGCGCGGGGAGATCAGCCGGTCCGAACGTTCCGCTCTTGCCCCCGCCGCCCAACCCTACCAGGACCTTATCGACCGCCTTCTCTACGCCATGGCCGGCTTGTCCGACGACGAAGCTCGAGCCTTGGAGTCGCGGCTAGAAAGAATGCTCTGACTCGGCGCCGGGATAGGGGGGTCGCAGGCTCGGCGGCAAGAACTGCAGATCGGGTCATGCCGTTGAAACTCGCGGGAGGATACAATGGATGCTCAACCAACCCAAATGCCGCCGCCGCTCGCCGAAGCATTCGTCATACTCTCCGACGATGTCCAGTGGCTCCATGCTCACTGGAAGATCTACCGCGAGCTCTTTGGCACGAACCCCCAGCGGGTTGAACTCCTGAACCGTACCGCGCCGTTTTTCTTCCACGAGTTGGAGCGGGTTCTCAAAGACGATGTGATCCTCGCCATATGCAAACTGCTCGATGGCAGAAAAGGGAATCTGGTTCTCTCCGGCCTTCTGCGCCTCCTAGACCGGGCGACGCATCAGACTCTGTATGAGGAGCTGCAACAAAGGCTAAAGAGCCTGGATTCGAAGTCCCTCCCGTTCGTTGAGAATCGTAACAAGCGGATTGCCCACCGTGACCGCGCTGTCGCACTTGGCCACCAGACAACGGCGCTTCCGCGCCTTCCTCGTGCTGAGGTTGAGGATTTTTTGGGGGAGCTGCGGGGCTTCCTTAACGCTATTCAGGCCGAATTCGAC
>JAPLSS010000759.1 GCA_026398515.1 Candidatus Sumerlaeota bacterium
GGAATGATGTCGCCCTGGCCGTTGAGAATGGTCTCAATCAGAAAATCGACTCCATGCATCGGCGACAGCGGCGGCAGATCGTCCCAAGGCAGACACGACGACTGCTGGCACGGGAGAAGGTTCTCCGTCCATCGCCGCAGCCCCGACGGTTCGGCGCCCGGGCGCGGCGACATTTCCGGCCCGCAGCCCGCCGCCACCGGAATCCCGTCCCGCTCCGCGATCTTGAGGATCGTCAGCGCCTGTTGCGCGCGCTCGCGGGTGGCGCCGAAAACGGTGGTCACGCCGAGCAACTCCAGTTCCGGCGACGCCAGAACGAGCGCCAGCGCGTAGGCGTCGTCGATGTCGTCGCCGATGTCGGTGTCGAGGATGATCTGCTGCGTCATCGGTTTCAACCTATCAGGCTTGATAGCCCGCGGCAGGCTTGTCCTGCGTGAAGATTCGGACGCTGACGATCATCGGCGGGAGCGCCGCGCTGTCAAGCCCGAACCGCCCCAAGATCGCAGTGCCCCCTTCAGGCGGTTCTTCGTTGTTCTACGTCGCCGGCGCATTCCACCTGAAGGCGGCACTACGGACTTAAGCGGACTTCCTGCGCGCAGTTGTCCGTTGAACCGGTTTCTCAAGCGCTTCTGAAGCCTGTTCCCTTGGTGGCGGAATGGTTGAAAAATCAAAAGCATCTGACGCCGATCCTCTATTCCTGAAGCGCGCAGACGGCTCCGCTACGCCGGTTTAGCCCTTCGTCTTCACGCTTGACTTCGTTCGATTTCGCTTGACGCCAGAGAGGGGTCTCTCCTAGATTGACGATCCATCGATCTGTAAAGGGGTTTTGTTTGACGGAGGCAGACCTCGTAGAGGGAGGGATCAGGCCGTGGCCAGGGATGATGCCGCTCTGACGCGCATGCTGCGGATGAGCATGCTGCTCGATACGTATGGCTCGCTTCTGACGGAAAAGCAACGAGAGTTCATGCGCCTGCATTACGAGCAGGACTTGTCGTTCGGCGAGATCGCCTCGGAATATGGCGTCTCGCGCCAGGCGATTCACGATTCGGTCAAGCACGCCGAGCGGACGCTGGAGAATCTGGAGAAGAAACTGCTCCTGGTGCATCAAGCCCAACGGCTCGACGAGCGCCGCGCCATCGCCGAACAGCTGCTCGATCTCAAGCAGCGCATTCAGCAGCAAGGCATTATCTACAACAGCGAGTGGATTCTACGCGATCTGACGCAGATCGTCGAGGGCTTGCTGGCGCGCCATGCCGAAAGCGCCCCAGAGCCGGAAGGCCCCGCCGAAGACGAGGCCGCCGAACCAAGCGCGCTGGCGGGCAACACAGTGTAGGGTTCAGAATAGGGCATATAGGCCCTATCCGCCCTATAGGTCCTCTAAGTCCTATCCGCGGTTTCCGCGAAAGGCCGATCTCCGATGTTCGAATCGCTGGGTCAGAGACTCAACGGCGTCTTCAAGCGGCTTCGCGGCCACGGCAAGATCACCGAGACGAACATCCGCGAGGCGATGCACGAGGTGCGCCTGGCCCTCCTGCAGGCCGACGTCAACTTCAAGGTCGTCAAGGAGTTCGTCCAGTCGGTCACGGAAAAGTCGCTCGGCGCCGAGGTCCTGCAATCGATTTCGCCCGGCGAGCACGTTATCGGCCTGGTGCACCGCGAGTTGATCGAACTGCTCGGCGCCCGCGCCGCGGCCTTCGATCTGAAACAGGGCGTGACCAACGTCATCCTCCTTTTCGGCTTGCAAGGCTCGGGCAAGACGACGTTCGCCGGCAAACTGGCCCTCCATTGCGCGAAGAAGGGCTGGAAGCCGCTGCTGGTGGCCTGCGACATCCACCGCCCGGCGGCCATCCGCCAGTTGCACGTGGTGGGCGAGGGGGTGGGCGTGCCGGCGTTCGACCTGGGCACGGATCACGACCCCTCGGAGATCACCGAGCGCGCGAAACGCCATGCGGTCGAACAGGGGCGCGATCTGCTGATCGTCGATACGGCCGGGCGCCTGCACATCGACGAAGTGCGCATGGACGAGTTGCGAAAACTCAAGCGCACCGCCGAGCCGACGTTCACCTTCCTGGTGGCCGACGCGATGACCGGCCAGGACGCCGTCAACAGCGCGGCCAAGTTCCACGAGCAGGTCGGCATCGACGGCGTGTGTTTGACCAAGCAGGACGGCGACGCGCGCGGCGGCGCGGCGCTGTCGATCCGCAAGGTCACCGGCAAGCCGATCTTCTTTGCCGGCGTGGGGGAAAAGCCGGACGATTTGGAGGTGTTTCACCCCGACCGCGTCGCCTCGCGCATCCTGGGCATGGGCGACGTGGTCACGCTGTTTGAAAAGGCGTCCGAGACCGTCGACCAGGAAAAAGCGCTGGAGATGCAGCAGAAGATCCGGCGCCAGACCTTTACCCTGCAGGATTTCCTCGATCAGATGCAGCAGGTCAGGCGCATGGGGCCGCTCAAGAAAGTCTTGGAGATGATCCCCGGCGTCAAGCAGATGATGGGCGAAGAGGAGTTCGACGAGCAGGAGTTCAAGCACATCGAGGCGATCATCCAGTCGATGACGCCGGCGGAGCGCGAAAACCCTTCGCTCCTCAACGGCAGCCGCCGCAAGCGGATCGCCGACGGCGCGGGGATGACCCCCGCCGACGTGAACTCGCTCCTGCAGCAGTTCGACCAGTCGAAGAAGTTGATGAAGATGATGGTGGGCGCCCCGATGCGCGCGATGGGGCGGGCGGCCGGCGTTCCGGCGGCTCCCGGCGGCGGAGGAGGAGGCGGCGGCGGATACAGCAAGAAGAAGCGCAAGCCGCGCCCGAAGCATCATAAGAAGAAGTAACTGGGCCAGTCTTGCCGAGGCCGGCCCTGGATTCGCCCCGAAGGAGGGGGTTGAGGAAGAATCGTGAAGGATACGGATTGACTTCTCGTGCTCGTGCTCGTGCTCGTAATCGTGCTCGGTGGTTGAGGGACAAGAGACGACCGAGCACGAGCACGAATACAACAGGTTCATTCGGAAGGAAAGGAGGTGAACGCATGTCCGTCAAGATTCGTCTCTCGCGGTTTGGCCGGCGCAAAGCGCCCTACTACCGGGTCGTCGTGGCCGACAGCCGCATGCCGCGCGACGGGCGGTTCCTGGAAGTCCTCGGCCATTATCAGCCGTTGAAGGCCGAAACCCGGCTGGAAATCGACGAAGGCCGGGCCCTGCGCTGGCTGGGTCAGGGCGCCCTTCCGTCGGATACGGTGCGGTCGCTGTTCCGCAAAAAGGGCATCATGAAGAAGTTCCATGAGCAGCGTGTTCAGGAGAAGAAAGAAGCCGTGGCGCAGAAGGCCGTCCAGGCCTGAGCGCGTCCGGCGCCGGCATGGTTCTGTTTCCGTTGAGGTTCCAGTGAAAGGCAGACGCTGAATTCCCGCGACGAGTTTCCGTGCCCGAAACCCCATAGCCTGGCGGGCCAGAGGAGGATGCAGGAATGGAAGATATCGCGTTGAAGGATCTCATTCTGTACATGGCGCGTGCCCTGGTGGACGAGCCGGAGAAGGTGGAAGTCAACGCTGTGGAAGGAGAGAACAGCGTGATCCTGGAGCTGAAGGTCGCTCCGAACGACATCGGCAAGGTCATCGGCAAAGGGGGCCAGACCGCCAAGGCGATGCGCAAAGTGCTCAGCGCCGCGGCTACCAAACTCCGCAAGAAATCGATGCTGCAAATTGTCGAGTGAGCGGCCCCTTGATCCTGCCGCTCCCGCGGGCGGCGACCTGGTCGTCGTGGGGCGTTTGATGCGCCCCTTTGGCGTGCGGGGCGAAATCCGCCTGCGGCCGGTGGGCGAGGCCGCGGAGTGGTGGTTTGGCCTGGCGCCCGACCGGTTTTTTCTCATCCGCAATCAAGAATCCCCCGTGCCCGTCCGCGTGCGATTCACGCGCGAGCATGGGGGGTTTCTTCTTGTGGAGTTGGAAGGCGTGGAGACCCCCGAAGCGGCCAAAGAGTTCTGCGGCGGCGACCTGGCCGTCCCCGAATCCGACCGCCCCGCGCCGCGGGCGGACGAATTCTACGTCGACCAACTGCTCGGGCTGCGCGTCGTGGGGCCCGACGGCGAGGACCTCGGCGCGGTCGTCGACGTCATCGAGAGCCCCGCCGGCGATTTCCTCGCGGTCCAGCGCGGCGCCGAGCGCTTCCTCCTTCCCCCCGACCGAAGCCTCATTCAGGAAGTCAACCTGGAAGAGAGAATCATCCGCGTGAATCTGCAATTCGAGAGTTCGTGATGAGGTCTTTCGGCGATCGTCTCAGCGCTTCCTTTCCCAGGCATGCGAGTATGGAGTCCCGCCTTTAGGCGGAATGCTGAACGCCTCGCATAGGCCGGCAGCAACGCATTCCGCCTAAAGGCGGGACTCCATACTCACATCTCTGGAGCGCCCGCGAGATTTCTATTGCATCCTCTCCCCCGCCTCGCTTTCGTGTCGCCGTGCCATTCCGCCAAGGAGATCGCGTCATGATGGGCATCAGGTGCTGGAGCATGCTGGCATTGTTTCCCCTGCTAGCTTTCGCCATGCAGGCTGCGTCAACCGACAAGAAGTTCGACGAGCCGCCGGGGAAGTTCCTTTCGCTCGCCAAATCGTCCGTTGTTCAGGAGGACCTGGACCGGCTGAAGACGCTGCGGCCCGAGCATCCGCGGCTTTACCTGCTGCCCGGCCGCGAGGCGGCGCTCAAGGCCGTCATCGAACGCGACCCTCTGGCCAAGGCGACCTTCGAGAAGGTCCGCAAGGACGCGGAGAAACTCCTCACTCAGCCCGTCAGCGAATACAAACTGAAAGGCCCGCGCCTCCTCGACGTCAGCCGCCGGGTGTTGGGCCGCGTCACGGGACTCGCCTTGACCTATCGGCTGACCGGGGATAAGCGGTTCGCCGACCGCGCGATTCAGGAGATGATGGCCGTCTGCGCGTTCCAGGACTGGCATCCTCCGCATTTTCTCGACACCGCCGAGATGACCAACGCCGCAGCTATCGGCTACGATTGGCTCTACAACGAGCTGACGCCGGAGCAACGCGCCACGGTGAAACAGAAGATCCTCGACTATGGCCTCGCCCCGGCGATCAAAGTCTACGAGAGCGGAGGGTGGTGGGCCAAGTCGCCGTTCAACTGGAACGAAGTCTGCAACGGCGGCATCGACGCCGGGGCGCTCGCCATCGCCGACGAGGAGCCGCGGGTCGCCGCTTACATTCTCAAGCAATCGACGGAGTCCATTCCGCGGGCGCTCGAATCGTTCGAACCCGACGGCGGATGGGCCGAAGGGCCGGGCTACTGGGGGTATGCCACGAGCTACACGGCCTACTACCTGCTCGGCCTGCAAACGGCGCTGGGGACGGATTTCGGCCTCTCCGACCGGAACGGTCTGGAAAAGACGGGATGGTTTCCCGCCTATGTGACCGGACCGTTGAACAAGGATTTCAACTACGCCGACGCCCATGCGGGGGCGGCCGGCGGATGGCAACTGTTCTGGTTCGCCGAACGGTACAAGCAGCCGTTCTTCGCCGACTACGAGCGCCAACACATCGCCAAGGGCGGCGGGCCGATGCACCTGGTCGTCTGGCAGCCGCAAGCCTCGGAGAAGATGGCCATGCCGCCGCTCGACGTCAAGTTCGAGAGCGTGCAGGTCGCGTTCCTGCGCTCCGCGTGGGATGATCCGAAGGGGCTGTGGTTCGCCATGAAAGGCGGCGACAACCAAGCCGGCCACAGCCACCTCGACCTCGGCACGTTCGTGCTGGACGGGGCGGGGCAGCGCTGGGCTGTGGATCTTGGAGGCGATGACTACAATATCCCCGCCTACTTCGGAAAGCTGAGGTTCACGTATTACCGCACCAAAACCGAGGGGCACAACACGCTGACCATCGGCGGCGCGAATCAGAACGAGAAGGCCAAGTCAAAAATCATCGCCTTCCGTTCGACGTCGGAGCGGGCGGCGGCGGTGGTCGACTTGAGCGACGCTTACAAGGACCAAGCCGCCAAGGTTCAGCGCGGCGCGGCGATGCTGGAACGGAAGAGAATTCTGCTGGTCGACGAGATCGAACCGGCGCCCGGCAAGAGCGCCTCGGTGGAATGGGGGATGCAGA
The DNA here is from genome assembly GCA_026398515.1 of Candidatus Sumerlaeota bacterium. Taxonomy (GTDB): domain Bacteria; phylum Sumerlaeota; class Sumerlaeia; order JAPLSS01; family JAPLSS01; genus JAPLSS01. The sequence continues at coordinate 6,085 of JAPLSS010000759.1, forward strand.
CGAACGCGCAAGTCGAGTGCCGCGGCGCCGAGGCCATCCTGACCCAAGGCGAGGCGCATCTGAAGGCCACGATTCTCGAACCGAAGGGCGCGGCGTTCGCGGTTCGCGAGATCACGCTCGATCCGCCGCAGAAGTTCCTGGAAAACACGCGCAAATTGAGCGCGACCGTCAAGGTCGAAGGCGCGCCCATGCGCCTGGCGGTTCTCTTCGAACCGTATGAAGGCGCCTCGGCGCCGGAAACGAAAGCGCCCGAGGGGTTGGCGCTGAAGGATTGGATTGCGTGGGCGGGGCAGAAGTAAGGAACCGCCGCAAAGGCCGGGCGCATTTTCGCTTTGCTCCCGCGGGAACGAAATCGGATCTCGTCGTCGCCCGTGTAGCGCAGGCGTCTGGCCTGCAATTCGAGGACTTCGCGGACGACGATGCAGGCGAGACGCCTGAGCTACACGGGCACGGAGGAATTCCGGCGTAATCGGAGTGGGCTTAGCCGTGCCCTTCGGCGCCCGGCGTCTGGCCATAGTCGCCCTCAAGGAGGCCCCGGAAGGATAGGTCCTCGTCGAGCTCCGGCCAATGGAGTCCGAACGGAGAGATCTCGATGCTGTTGAGCTGCTTCTCCGTGCCTCGGGCCAGGCGCGGGTTGTTGGCGATCGGAAACCGTATCTCGACGCCGCTTTTCATCGAGACAATAATATGTCCATCCCGGTAGATGGCAGTGCGCGCGCTATCGATTAATGTGCTCATGCCATTTCTCCACAATCAGCTGTTGGCGCTCAACCGCAAGCTCCTCCGCCCGCGCCAATTCCTTCACCTTGAGCCCCTGGGACTCCTGTAGCTCCACCCCCTCCTCGACGTTAAACACCGCTTCCCCTCCACTGTACCGCACATGAACGTGAATCGGACGGTGCTCGTTGCTATAAAAGAAAAAACTGTACCCGTCCTGATCAAATATCCTCGGCATCGATACGACCTCGATTGGCTTCCCCAACGGCATACAACAGTCACTTATGGACCGTCCTGCCACGCCGGGTGATGCTGCGCCACGTTGACAGGCTGAGAGATCCGATCTCAGACCTTTTCCGCGTGCGCCCCGGCGCCGATGGCGCACAAGTGAATCTCGGTCTCCAGGCCGATGCGCTCCTGGAAGCCCTTCTTGATGTGGGCGATGAACGCGTCGGCCTGCGAGCGGCGAATGAGGCTCACGGAGCAGCCGCCGAAGCCGCCGCCGGAGAGTTTCGCGCCGATCACGCCAGGCGCGTTTTTGGCGAGATCCACCAGACAGTCCAGTTCCGGGGTGGAATTGCCGTAGTAATCGCGCGACGAGGCGTGCGACTCGAACATCAGCCGCCCCAGCGTTCTCAGATCGCCCCGCTCCAACGCCGCCACGCCGTCCAACACGCGCTGGTTCTCCGTCAATACGTGATGCGCGCGTTTGCGCAGGCGCTCGGGCAGCGCCGTTTCGTGCTTCTGGAGATCCTCCATCGTGATTTCGCGCAGGAGCGTCGCCGGACGGCCGCGCAACTTTCCCAGCATCTCCGCGGCTTCCATGCACTCCTGTCGAATGCGGTTGTAGCCGCCGGAAATGAGTTCATGTTTCGTCATGCTGTTGGCAACGACCACGGCCACGTCGTCGTCGCCGATGGGAATGGCGCGGTGTTCCAGACTCTGGCAATCGAGGAACAGCGCCGCGTTCCGTTCGCCGAAAATCGACGAGAACTGATCCAGGATGCCACAATTCATACCGACGAATTCGTTCTCGGCGCGCTGGCATACGCGGGCCAGCGCCATCTTCTCGATCGCGAACGGATACAGGGTCAGCGCCAACTGCGCCGTCGCCACCTCCAGCGCCGCCGACGAACTCAAGCCCGACCCCAGCGGCACGGTGCTAGCCACTGCGAACCGCATTCCGCCGACGGGCGCGCCGGCCTCGGCGAGCATCTTCAGCGTCCCCAGCGGGTAGTTGACCCAGTTCGTCTTTTCATTGCGCTTGAATTGGCCGACCTGCGCCGTCTCGATGCCCTCAAAGAGCGCGCTCGTCAGTTCGATCCGTCCCCCGGCCAAAGGCGCGCCCGCCACCGCCACCGCGCGATCGAGCGCCACCGGGAGCACGAAGCCGCCGTTGTAATCCGTATGGTTCCCGAGAATCTCCACGCGTCCGGGGCCGAATCCCACGGATGTCGGCTCGGCGCCGAATCGTTCGCGAAACAGGCGGATCGCCTGGCCTTTCAGGGCGTCAAGAGGCACGTTCGTTTTCTCCGTGGATGAACTGGCGAAAGTAGTAATGCAGCGGAAGCCGAGTGGCAAGGGAGAAGAGGTTACGGAAGGGGCATCCCGTGGTTCGTGGCGCTGGTAGTCTTGCTGGTGTCGCCGCTGCTGTTGGGGACGCTGTTCGATCATCGACCGCGATACGAGCGGCGTTGAGAGTGGCCGCGGCGATGCCGGCAGGACTGCCAGCGCTACCTCAACCGCCGACGACAGTCGGATTGCGCGCCGTGCCCGGTCCTGGCAAAAGCGGCGGCAAGCCGCTCGCAACGCAAGACGCCACGGGCGCGCCATGGTGACGAACGATCCCTCCTCCGATCATGTCCATGGAATCCTCACGCCGGCCGGCCTCTTGCCTGTTTTCCCAAATACCTCTTGTGGAACTATGGGGCACGGCGCGATAACACTCGCCGGCTGCCAGCCATTTCGCCTTGATCCCTCACGGGGAGGAGGCATCACCGATGCGCCGCTGGGTTGCTGCGTCGTTGCTGGCGTGGGCCGGGACTTCGTGTACCGAGAGAAACTACGGCCAGAACTATACCGAACCCGCCGCCGGCGCAAACATCGAGATGGTCTGGATTCCGGGCGGGAGGTATCAGATGGGCTCGCCGGCATCCGAGCAAGGCCGGTCTGACTTTGAGGGCCCTGTCCATCAAGTAACATTGGACGGGTTCTGGATGGGCAAGTACGAAGTGACGTAGGGGCAGTGGCAGGCGGTGATGGGGGACAACCCTTCGCACCCCAACCGGTCGTTTTTCAAGGGTTCCGACCGTCTGCCCGTTGAGGACCTGTATTGGGATGACGCGATGGAGTTCTGTCGACGCCTCTCTCGTTCGAGCGGCGCCGCCTACGGACTGCCCACCGAAGCGCAGTGGGAATACGCCTGCCGGGCAGGGAGCCAGGCGGCCTTCTGCTTTGGCGGCTCGGAAGCGTTATTGGGCGAGTATGCATGGTATGACGACAATTCCGGCAACAAGACGCATGAAGTGGGGCAAAAACGTCCGAACGCTTTCGGATTGTATGACATGCACGGCAACGTCTGGGAATGGTGCTCGGCCTGGGACGTTTCGTACGGCGGGGATCCTCGGGCTGGCGCGCCCGGGCTTTCGACGCTCGAAGGCTTGGCGCTGCGCGGCGGAGATTGGTTAATGACACCCCAGTATTGCCGTTCGGCTGTTCGCGGCAAGCTCTTCCCTGGACCGGGGAACTTCGACCCTGGGTTCCGGGTCATGAGGACTCCAAGATGATGGCGAGTGTCGGCGAGTCCCCTTCTTCCCGGTAGGCGCTGGAGCGGAGAAGCCAGATGCCAGCGATTCTGGTCATGCGGGGATGGCGGTTCTTCTTCTACGCCAACGAGAAGAACGAACCGATTCATATTCACTGCCGGAAGGGCGACGCCGACGCGAAGTATTGGCTGGATGTGGAAGGTCTTGATGCGGTTGAGGCCCATGCCTATAATATGACCGTGGCGGACCGGCGAACGGTTCGGAGGATCATCTTCGATCATTTCGACTATATCGTCGGCGAGTGGGACAGGTTCCAGGAGATGCAGGATGAATAAGGCCCATGAAGTGCAGGAAGTGGCCTTCCGCGGAGATGCCTTGATTCTGGTTGTGGACGGCCAGAGACACGAGTTCGCGATCAGCGGGATTTCCCGTAAACTGGCGCAGGCCTCGCCGGAGCAGCGAACGGGTTTTGTGGTCTCCCCCTCAGGCTATGGCATCCATTGGATCGATTTGGATGAGGACCTGTCCATCGACGGACTCCTCGGCATCAAGCACCACTGTCCCGTGCCAGCCGCAAGAGCGAGACGATGATTTGAGGACAGCGGCTTCCCAGTCGTCATTCGGCCATCGGCAATCCCCCTATGCCCCGCGAGAAAAAACTCACCATCCGCGACATCGCCCGCCTGGCCGGCGTCTCGCGCTCGACCGTGTCGCTGGCGATCAACGACTCCCCCCTGATCAACGACCGGACCAAGGCGAAAGTGCTGAAGATCATCGAAGAAGTCGGCTACCGGCCCAACGCCATGGCGCGCGGCCTCGTCTCCGACACGAGCGGGGCGATCTCGGTCGTCGTGCCGCCGGTGGGCCACGTGTTCAGCGACTGGTATTTCGCCGAATCGTTGAGCGGCATTCTCGACGCGGCCTCGGCCGCCGATTTCCGGGTGGCCATCGAGATCGCCACCGAGGACTTCAAATCCGGCCGCCGCGCCGTTCAGCAGTTCGAGGAGCGGCGCACGGATGGCTTGCTGGCCGTCGGCGCGCTGGTGACCGACGACTACCTGGAGCGGTTGTTGGAGGCGGGGCGGCCGGTCATGCTGGTCAACAGCGAGTTGGGCCGAGTCCCCGCCGTCATCGCCGACAACGTCGAGGGCACGGTGGCCATCGTGCACCACCTGGCCTCGCTGCGGCATCGCGCCATCGCCTACATCAAGGGCCTCGACATCACCACCACCGGCCGCCATCGCGACGAAGGGTTTCGCAAGGGCCTCCAACTCGCCGGCCTCCCCTTCCGCGACGACCTGACGGCCTTCGGCGATTTCACCGAGGCGAGCGGCTACGAGGCGATGGGCCAGCTGCTCGACCGCAAGCCGCTGCCCACGGCGGTCTTTGCGATGAACGACATGATGGCCATCGGCGCGGCGCGGCGGATGAAAGAGCATGGCCTGCTGCCCGGGCGCGACATCGCGCTCGTCGGAGGCGACGATGCGCCGCTGGCCCGCTACGTCGAGCCGCCGCTGACGACGTTGCGCCAGTCGATGTACGACCTCGGCGCCGAAGCCGCGCGCCTCCTGCTGAAATGGATTCGCACGAAGCAGCCGCCGCCTCCCCGCACCCTCCTGCATACCGAGCTCATCATCCGCGAATCCTGCGGCGCGCGCCTGGCCTCCGCGCGCCGGGGTGGCCAGTTGAGGTAGCCTCCAGGAGCAAATCCCGGAGAGGCGGTTGACGTTATCACTGAAGCGAGTTAAATTAGGGGTGGCTTTGCGAGAGATAGCGCCATTAGGTGGCGGAGACGCAAGTCTGCCACCCTGACTGTGATGAGCACAATGAAATCGGTAGGCTACTATAATGACCGCGAAACGATTTTACGACTGGCAGACCGCCGGGGGCACGGACGATGTCATGAGGCTCGTGGATTGTCTGGAGCGAGCGGACGTGGCCTGGTGCGCCATCGGCGGAGTGGCCGTGAACCATTGGGCGCAAGAGCCGATGGTGACCCAGGACGTGGATTTCGTTGTCGCGACTGACGCCATCGAGCGCGCCGTCTCGCTGCTTGAGGAGGCGGGATTCCGATCCGAGAGATTCGACTGGTCCATCAACTTCAAAGGGCGTTCGAGGGTCGTCCTCCAACTCACCACCGAGGACTTCTATCGGGATTTCCCCACGCGAGCGGTCCCGGCGGACGTTCATGGCATTCTCTTGCGAGTCGCTTCGCTGGAGGACACGCTGAGGGGCAAAATAAAGGCGTGGGGCGAACCGGCGCGAAGGCAGAGCAAGAGGATCAAGGACCTTGCCGATATCGCCCGCTTGGTGGAAGCGCATCCCCGTCTGTGGGACGCTCTGACGGACGAGTTGAAACGTCAGCTGCATCCACCCATACGGACCCGGACCGAACCTGGGCCTCCAGGCGACCAAAGGGGTTGATCGTCCTGCCCCCCCAATGGTCCTGCCTGATGTCGCGCTGGGAAGCGCAACCGATAGAAGGCAGGACGATTCGGGGCAGGACGATTTTCGGCGCCTCGCGGTTGCTCTTGCGGTTCCTGTTTGGCTGCGCTTCAATGGAAGACATGGACGAAACGCGCAGGTGGATTCCCATCGCCCCCGACGGGTGGCGCTTCATTGGCCCGTTGGCGCTGCTGACGCTGATCGCGTGGTGGTTCGGCTGGTTCTGGATCGGACTGATTCCCGCGATTCTGACCGGTTTCGCCGTCTGGTTCTTTCGCGACCCGGAGCGCGAGGCGCCCGCGGGCGACCGACTGGCCGTGGCGCCGGCGGACGGGAAAATCATCTCCGTCGATTCCGTCGATTGCGACCGCTTCCCCGGCGCCCGGGCGACGCGGGTCGGCATTATGCTCACCGTCTTCAACTGCCACATCAACCGCGCCGCGGCCGAGGGCGTCGTCCGCGACGTGCGCTACCAGCGCGGGCGCTTTCACAACGCGTTGTTCGACAAGTCGAGCGAGGAGAACGAGCACAACGTCGTTGCGCTGGATACGGCCTGGGGGTATATGGAAATCAAGCAAATCGCCGGCGCCATCGCCCGGCGCGTCGTGTGTTACTGCAAGCCGGGCGACCGCCTGCGCCGGGGCCAGCGGATCGGGCTGATCCGCTTCGGCTCGCGGACCGAGATCCTTTTGCCGGCGGGGACGGAAATATGGGTAAAGAAGGGCGATCGCGTTCGCGGCGGCGCTTCCATCCTCGGGCGCCTCTCCGACAGCGGCAAGCCGTCCTGAAAAGCGTGTTCGTCCTGCCGAGCCTGATCACCACGGCGGGGCTGTTCTGCGGCGTGCTGGCGCTGGTCAACGTCTTCAAACAGAAGTACGACCAAGCGTGCTGGCTGATCCTGTTCGCCGCGCTGCTGGACGTGTTCGACGGCATGATCGCGCGCCTGACGCACACCGAATCGGATTTCGGCCTGAACCTGGATTCGCTGAGCGACCTGGTGACCTTCGGCGTCAGCCCCGCGGCGTTGATGCTGGCCTTTTTGCGCGAGGGCAATCCAAAGATCGTCACCCCGACCTGCATCCTGTACATCATCTGCGGGGCGCTGCGGCTGGCGCGGTACAATGTCCAAGCGAAGGGCGAGGAAAGCTACGCGTTCTCCGGCCTGCCGATTCCCGCCGCGGCCGGCTCGGTCATCTCCACGTATCTCTTCTTCAGCGACAACAACCTGCGCACCCACATCATCCCGTTCCTGATCCTGGCGCTGGCCATCCTGATGGTCAGCACGATTCCGTATCCGAGCCTGAAGTCGCTGCGGTTGAAGCATCGCAAACCGTTCTTCTACTTGGTGGTTATCGCGGTGGGCGCGGTGTTTGTCCACTGGGCGTTTGACTCGATCGAACTGGTGCTGATGGCGATGTTCTACGCGTACGTGCTGTGGGGCGCGACGCGCTACGGGCTGCGGAGGATGCGCCCGCGGGCCTTGGCCGTACAGTCGGCGGTCAAAGTCGTCGATGTCAGCCAGGGGCGCTCGGCGGCGGGCGGGATGAAATGAGGGGCGTTTGCGTGGCGCAGGCTTTCCAGCCTGGGGCGGCGGGAATGGTCATTCGCAAATCACAGGCTGCAAAGCCTGCGCCACAAGAACGGCAGGGCAAAACCGCAAGGCGTTGACGCGCATGGAACAGGCGGGCCGCAAGACGGTCACGTATTGCTTGTCCTACTCGATCACCCTGACGCGGCGGTGCGCCTATGCGTGCGGCTACTGCGACTATGCCGTCACGCCCAGCCAGCCGTTGCCTTCGCCGAGGGCCTTGCGCAAGGCGTTGCGGCGCGCCGAGCGCAGCGGCGCGGTGCAGGTGGAGTTCACCGGCGGCGAGGGAATCGCCGATCTGCCGGAAACCGTCGGCACGGTCCGGTATTACGGGCTGGGCGATTATGGCGACTATCTTGCCGCAGCCGCCCGGATGGCGGCCCAGGGGGGCGGACGCCATGGCTTGCTGGCGGCGCCGCACTTGGGCAACCTGCCGCTGTCGCTCTTGCGGCGGCTGAAGCCGTTCATCGCCTGCCTGAAGGTCTTTGTGGAATCCGCCGACCCCATGCTCCTCTACCACGTCGCCCACGGCCAAGCCGAGGGCAAGATGTTGGAAAAGCGCCTCGATACGCTGCTCAACGCCGGCTTGGCGGGCATTCCGACCACCACGGGCATCCTCGTCGGGATCGGCGAGCGCCCGGAAAGCCGCGAGAGGGCGTTGCGCCTCATCGCCGAAATCCAGCGGCGCCACGGGCACATTCAGAACGTCGTGATCGGACGGTTCGTCCCGAAGCCCAAGACGCCCATGGCGGATTGGCCGGCGGCCCCGCTCGACGAGGTGTTGGCGGTCGTGGCCCTGGCGCGGCGGATTCTCGACCCGGGCGTCGCCATCACCGTGCCCGTGGCGGAGAATCCGGACCTGCTGGAAGGCGCGGTGGAGGCCGGGGCCGGCGATTTCGGCGACGTCGGCGTGAGCGGAGTCGCCGACGCCGACGACGACACGCTGCACCGGCTGCATCTCATCGGATCGTACTGCGAGAGCCGCGGAATCGACCTGAGGGAACGCCTGCCGGTCTTCCCTTCGCATCAAAGCCGCAAGTGGCTCTCGCCGCTGGTCTACAACCTGGTTCAGTTCCACCTCGCGCCGGAACTCGTCGCTTCGGGCGAGTGACCCGCCCCGCGCCCGAGCGGCGTCCGGTTTCCGGTGGGGCGACCCGCGGTCCTTTCACCCCCCACGGTTCTCTCGCGGCCGAGACGAGACGAGCGCCAGCGAGTCGAGCCGCGCCTTTCCACCACGCCGGGGCTTCGCAGCGATCCGGGCATCCTACTTCTCTATCCGCCTCAACGCCTCAGCCGCCGCCGCGCGCACGACCCAATCCGGGTCGGTCAGCGCCTCGCGAAGGGCGGGGACGGCCTCGTTGGCCGCGGGGCCGATCCGCCCAAGCGCCTGCGCCGCCGCGGCCCGCACATTCGTCTCCTCCTGGTCCAACGCCTCCAACAGGATCGGGACCGCGCTCCGATTCACATTGCCCAGCGCCTGAAACGCGCGGTTAGCGGCGACGCGCGAATCGGCATCCGAGGATTCCAACTCGGCCGGCGAAGGAGGCGCGCCGCCGAACGATTCCAGATAGCCCAACGCCAACGCCGCCGACTCGCGCACCGGGTTGGATTTCGCCTTGTTCTTCTTCGCCTTGGCGCCCGTATCGGCCCCCGGCAGCGCCTCCAACGAGAGGGTGATCTCCCGGAGCGCCGGGGCGACGAACGGGAGAATCCTGGAGCGCTCGTCCTTCAACGCCTTGATCAGGAAAGGGATAGATGGCCTCACGGCGTCTGGCCGTGTGGCGCCCAATTCGCCAATGTGCCGTATTGCGGCGCAGCGACTCTCTGCGTCCGGACCGATGACAATCCGGACAGGGCCTCCCTTGGGCCGAGGAACGATCCGCGCCAGAGCCCGGGCGGCCGCTTGCCGTGCGACGGGCTCGGCGCTTTCCGACACCGCCCTCAACGCGGCGATCGCTTCGTCGCTGTTCAGTCCGATCTCTCCCAAGGCGAAGCCGGCGGCGGCGCGCTGATACGTCCGGAAGCCTTGCGCCGCGCCCCCGGCTTTGCCCCCGTTGTCCTCCATGAATCGCGCAAGGGCGGGAACCGCCTCCCGCGCCGCCGGCCCGATCATCCCCAGGGCGAATGCCGCCGCGGCGCGGACATACATGTAATTCGCGGTCGGCGAGTCCGACGATCCGGCATCCTCCATGGCGCGGACCAGCGCGGGGACGGCCGGGGCGGCATCAGGGCCGATCATCGCCAACGCCAGGGCGGCGAACATCCGGGGATGTTGGTCTTCGTACCGCAACACCTCGATCAGCGCGGGAACGGCCTCCTTCGCGCCGGGTCCGAGACGGCTCAACTGAAACGCCGCGGCGGCGCAATATAGCCGGTCGTTCCGCATGGATTCGATCCACGCGGGGACATCCGGCTTCGTGGGCGGTTTCGTGTACAGAACGTGAGCGGCCAACGCGCGATCCAGATCCGCGTCGGCCAGCAGCGCCTGAATCAGCGCCGGCCAGGCCTCGCGCGCCTCGGCGCCTTTCCTCAGCACATCCAACGCCGCCTCCCGCCGAACCGCCGGGTCCGGATCGCTCAACTGGCGGATGGATGCGCTGGGCGCGGCGGCCGCCTGGCATAGAGCCGGGAGAGGGCCAAGACACAAGATGAAACCTATAGGACCTATAAGACCCATACGCCCTATAGCCATCAGACTGTCATTCATCATCCTCTTCTCCCGCCACGCGCCCCTTCTTGCTCAGTTTCTCGGCCTTGTCGCGATGGGGCAGTTCCACGCGCGGCTCGTCCTTCAGGTAGCCGATTGAGCGCAGGAACTCATCCGCTCGCTCCGTGGTTTGCTCCAGATAGGGCGAATACTGAGAGAAGCCGTGGGGGCCGCCTTCGCCGATGTAGATGTCGATGGCCGCGCCTTGCTCTTTCCACTTGGCGACAAACGCCTTCAGCCACTCATACATCGGGTCCCTGGTTCCGATCAGCACCAGCGTCGGCGGCAGCTCCTTGCGCCAATGCCGCATGGGCGAGATCCGTTCGCCGTATTCCCGGTCGCCGTTGATCGCCCCCAGAAAGGCCTCCGACATGCTGCACTCGGCGAGGAAGTCCAGCATGGGGTAAAACAACAGCATGGCGTTGGGCTTGGGCGAGACGGAGCGGTCGTCGTCAGGCGCCTGGAACTCGCCGAGGGTGGCGGCGCCGGCGGCCAGCATCCCTCCGCCCGATCCGCCGACCGCGACTATCCGTTCGGGATCGATCCCCAAGGTCGCGGCGTTCTTGCGCACCCACCGCATGGCGCTCAAGCCGTCTTCGATGCATTTGTCCGGCATGACCCCATCCTTGCTTCGGCTGCGGAAGTCGACGCGGACGGCGACCATGCCCCGTTGGGCGAGGTATTCGGCCAGCGGCTTGAAGGCTTCGTTCAGCTTGCTTTCGGCGACGGGCAAGCCCAGGCGCGCCCGCTCCTCGGCCATCGGATAGGGCTTGCCGGATTTGTCCTTCGGGTTGTCGGCGCCTCCATGAAAGATGACGGCGGCGGGACGGCGGTCATCAGGCGTCCAACCTCCGGGGTAGTTGACCTCCAGGATTAGTTTTCGCTCGCCGATGGTCTTGTAGACGAACGCCGCGGCCGGCCTGGCCGCCGGCGCCGGCAAGGAGGCGGGCCTGGCTTCCGGCGTCGGCGACACAGCCGGACGGGTAGAGGCCGGCGCGTCTTGCGCGGGCTTGGCCGCCGCGGGTTCTTCCGACGTCTTGCTTCGCTCCGCCTGCAACGCCTCGTGGCGCGCCTGCCATTTGGACATGGTTTGCGCGATCTTCTCGTCGTAATCCGCGGGCTTCGGCTTCGACGGCGGATCGACGCGCGGCTCGTCCGTCAGGTAGCCGATCGAGCGCAACACGTCGTCCACCTTCAGCGTCGTCTTCTCCAGCCAGGGCGAGAACTTGAAGAAGCCGTGCGGGGCGCCCTCGCCGACGAACGCCTCGACCGGCAGGCCGCGTTCGCGCGTCCGTGCGACGAAATCCTGGATCAAGGGATTCGAGGGATCGAGCGTCCCGGAGAAGAGGACCGTCGGCGGCATGCGTTGGGCCGCCGCTGCGTCCGCCTCAAACACCCGGCGCATCATCTCCGGCTCGATGACGTCGAGGTCCGGGTTGTAGAGGAACAGCGCCCCCGGCGTCGGCGAGATCGACAAATCGTCGTCCGGCGCGTCGATTTCGCCGGAATAGAAAACCGAGAGCGCGAGGTGGGCGCTGCCCGATCCGCCGCCGGCCGCGACGCGCTGGGGATCGACGCTCAAATCGGCGGCGTGCGCGCGCACCCAGCGCAGGGCGCTGAAGATGTCCTCCATGCACTTGACCGAGGTGGTTCCCGACTTGTCCTTTTCGCGATAGTCCGCCCGCGCCACGACCATGCCGCGCTGGGCGAAGTAGGCGGCCTGCTCCTTGAACTGGCCGCTGGCGCCCGATCCGCTCCAGCCGCCGTTGTAAAAGAAGACCAGCGCGGAACGACGGGCGCCTTCACGCCGGCCTTCCGGGAAATCGAACTGAATTCTCAACTCCCGATCCGCGGTCTTGTAAACTTGGGAAGAATCGGGAGGGGCGGCGGCGGCTCTATGTTGGGAAAAGGCGGCGGCGAAGAAAGCGAAGGCGGCGAACGCCAATAGGCTTGGCGGTGCGGTCCGGTTCATCCTTGGCTCCTCCTAAGCGTTGATCATGTTTGCTTTATGGCAAGCCTATGGCCATGTTCCACAAGGGCGAGGCGGTGAAGCGGAAAGGCGCGACTCGACTCGCTGGCGCTCGTCTCGTCTGTTGCGTGACGCGGGTCTTCCGCCCCTGTGCTCTTGGGCAATGGCCGAGCGTTCTGAAATCCGCAGGCTGGAAAGCCGGCGCGACTCACCGCCCAGACGCCGAATGCGGCGCGCCGGTGTCGCTGATCGCCTTGCCGCGCGGGGCCTCGGCGGGCTGCGAGTCGGGCGATTGCGCGCCCGCGGGCGTTTCGGCCGGTGACGCCAGGCGCACCACCACGCCGCCGAGGACGTATTGGGTGACGAACTTGGGGCCGACACGCGTCAACGCGCCGGGGCTGTAGCCAAACTCTTCGGTCAGCGTCGGCGTCTTGGCGACGTGGATCACCGCGTCGCCTCCCATTTTCCGCGCGGCGTCGCGCAGTTCCCCGGCGCCGAGTGTGTCGACTTCGCTCTCGCGGTAGCTGCGCGATTGCGCCGTGCCGAGCACCACGTACGGCTCTTCCACGTCGCCTTCCGTCAGCAGGATCGGCTGCGACTTCGGCTGCGACGGATACGAGCGGTCCTCGGCCGCGCGGGCGCGAACAAACTGGGGAATTCCGACTCCCAGCCGGCACCCCGACGCGGCGATCCAGGCCAGGACCGCGAACAAAACGCCTGGCCGCGACCAGTGGACATGAAGAGAGAGCATGTTCGCCTAGCGCCTCCTGTCATTGGGCGGAGTCTTGCCGCTGAGCCGCTCCATGATCTCGATCAGCGCGGCCACCTGCCGGTCGACGGAGTGGCTTTCCACGACGCGCCGGCGGGCGTTGGCGCCCATCAGCTGGCGCAATTGGGGATTCAGGGCGAGTTGGGTCAGGCAGTCGGCGAATTGCTCGGTGTCGTGCGCGTCGAAGAACAGCCCTTCTTTGCCCTCCTCCATCGCGTCGACGATGGCGGCGTAGCGCGGCGCCACGGTCGGCACGCCGGCGGCTTGGTATTCGAACAGCTTGGTCGGCGAGGACCAATAGGTCGTATCGGGGATGATCGTCACGTCCATCGCGCGAACGTATTCCGGCACCTGGAGGTAGGGAACGCTGCCGGCGAAGACGAATCGCGACTCCAGGCCGAGCCGCCGGGCCTTCTTCTGGTGCGCGGCGATCTTCTTCTCGTCGCCCCCCACAAGGAAAAACACGAAGTCGTGAATCTTCGGTTCGAGCAGGCGCGCCACGTCGTACAGAAGATTGATGCCGTGCCAACCGGTCAGCGCCCCCACGTAGCCGATGACGAACCGGCCGTGCAGGCCGTGCTGCGCCCGGACCTTCTCGCCGGACTTCGCCGGCGTGAAATGGCGCACGTCGGCGCTCATCGGCATCTTGTAGATGTGCGCCCGCGGCACGCCGAGCGAAGCCACCAGATCGCGCAATGGCTCGCTGACGACCACGACGTGCTCGGCGCGGCCTACGACGAAGCGGTCCGACCACCGCGCGAACCACGGAAAGCGCAGGCGGTCGCTTTGCTCGGTCGACAGAAACGCGTTGACCTCCAGAATGCGCGGCGCGCGGTAGCGCCCCACCAGCCGGTGGCCCGTGAACGAATACATGGAAAACCGCTCGTAGATCACGTCCGGACGAAACCCCTCATAGATCTTCCGGGCCGCCCGGGCGAACCGCAGATTGTGCGTCATCAGGCGGACATCGAACCCCAGCCGGCGCGACTGGAGCGGCGGGACTTCCACGATGCTCAGGTCGGAGGCGTCTTGAACGTCTTCGCCGCGGTTGGCGCACAGAATCAGCGCCTGGTGGCCGGCCCGCGTCAGCGCGCGGCAGATCTCGCGCACGTGCGTGGAGCAGCCTTTTCGCCCAAGGATGGGAACGCCCGGATCGGCGCACAAATAGAGAATCCGCATCGAGTCCGTTCCCCGCGCCAGATCGCGCGCGATGGTCGCCTCCGCCGCGCTAAGGCCGCGCGACCCCATTAAAAAACACTGGCGGGATCGCCGCCAGTGTTTTTGCTGTCCCCTCACCTGGCCCAGCCAGAACCAACACGGTTGCCCCAGTGGCGGATCAAAGGCCGAATCATGAGGAGGGGCCAAATAATGACTCCAAAAAACAGCCTCTTATGATTCCGCCCCCGTATGATTCCGCCTTCTTCATGCGCCCTTCTCTATGCGCCGGCCGGCGCATTATCCGCGGGCGCGGGTCGCGGGGCCGCCGCCGCGCCCTCGTATCCCTCGTCAGGATCGACCGCGTGGTCCTTCAGCTCTTTTCCCAGTTTGAATGTCACGACCTTGCGCGGCGGAATCGGGTACTGCTCCTTGTTGCGCGGATTGCGGCCGATTCGGGCTTTGCGCTGCTTGACCTGAAACACGCCAAAATCGCGCACTTCCAAACGGCGGTTCTCCGAGATCACGTCCTTCATCGCGTCAACGATCGCATCGACGATTTGCAGGGCTTCCTTGTCTTTCAGGTTCAGCGCCGCGGCCACTTCCTTGACGATATGGACCTTGATCATCTCGGCCCGCCTCCAAGATGGTTCCCACGTATCATTGAGGGTGTTCAAAAACCCTAAACGAGGCCGCAGAACATTGCAATCCTTTTTTTTGCAGCGGTTCTCCACGGAAAAGCAGGGGCTTGCGGACGCGGCCGTCCAAGGCTTGACGGAATCGGGAGGCAGACGGCGCCATCGGAGGCGCAAACCCTGTTGTTCGTGCGCCTGTTTGGAAGGGGGTGCCCGAAAGATGGCAATGCTCCGAGCCGTGCCATTGACTCAAAGACGCCTCAAACAAACAGCATGGCCTCTCAAGTAAACAGCATGGCCTTTAGCGCCGTCTCCTTGCCCGAGTGGCAAGACATCCCGGCCAAACAGCCACTGTCGCTCAAGGGTTGGCGCAATGGCCGGTTCATCCGCGGGACAATCATTGCCAAGCCTATCTCCTTTACGGCGCCGAGAGTCTTCCGCCGTAAAATCGGTTCTATCCATAAGTCATTGCCAATAAATGACTTACGGGCCATGCGGACCGTTTTTTCGTTCTTTTTTCCCCATTGACTTCTTGCGATGAGGAGTCTATGCTTGCCTCCCAGGATTGCGGGGGCTACCGCTGGGCGTCCCGGATGCCCATTGATCCGATCTTCGGGCCTCCGCGAGAGCGTTTCCCACTGCGGCTCTATGTTCGAACACCGTCGCGACCCCTTGCTTCCGCGCGCAGCGTTCCTGCTGCGGGTGCTGCGCCATGTCGGCGCGGGACTGGCGGTGGTGGCGGTTTCGCTGGGCATTGGGGTCGTGGGCTATCATCGACTGGAGAATCTGTCCTGGATTGATTCGTTGTTGAACGCCTCGATGATCCTCGGAGGCATGGGCCCGGTGGCCGAGTTGAAAAGCGCAGCCGGCAAGCTGTTTGCTTCGCTGTACGCTCTGTTTTCGGGGATCGTGTTCCTGGTGATCGTGGGCGTGATGCTGGCGCCGGCGTATCACCGGTTCCTTCACCGATTCCATTTGGAACTGGACGAAGAGCGGCGCGAACGCCACTGAGAGCCGATGCGAATACCCGCGGCGGCGCGGAAAGGGACCTGCGAATGAACAAGCTCAAAGCCATCATCATTCTGATCACCCTCGGTCTGATCGTCGCCGCCCTCATCGTCGGAAGCGCCGCGATCTCCGCGCGCCGGCGCCAGGAGAGAATCAAGGACCTGGTCGCCTCGGCCGAGGAGAAACTGGCCGCCAACGACCCGCAAACCGCGCTGGATCTGGTGAAGGAAGTCATCGAGCGCTACGGCGCGCGCAACGAACTCGACCACCTGCATTACATCCAGGGCCGCGCCTTGGAGAAACAGGGCAAGCAGGACGAGGCCCTCGAACAATGGAAGGTGATCCACGACAGCTACCCCGACTCTCCTTACGCGCCGGAGGCGACCATGGGCCTGGCGATGGCGCAGCTGGAGAAAGGATCGGGCGGCGCGGTGGATCAGGCGTACGAGTTGTTCCGCGACGTGGAGCAAAAGTACAAGGACACGCCGGCCTACTACGACGCGTTGTTCGGCTTCGCCAAAATCGCCCTGATCGACGGCAAATTGCTCGAGGCGCAGGAATCCTTGCAGCGCCTGCTGGACATCGCGCCGGAGGACTACATGCGCCGCGACGAGGTCTTGGACGCCCTGGGCGATCTGAACCTGAAGATTCTGCGCTCGGACCTGACGGTCGGCAAGGAGCAGATCTACGAGATCAAGAAAGGCGACGCGCTGGAGCGGATCGGCAAAAAATTCGGCGTCAACTACGAGTTGATCATGCTCGTCAACCGCATCGAGGACCCGGCCAAACTGCGCATCGGGCAGAAGATCAAGATCCCCGACATCAGTTTCTCCATCGTGGTCGACATCAGCGACAACACCCTGACCCTCCTCAACCATGGCCAGTTCTTCAAGCGCTACCACGTGCGGACGGGCGACGTGGAAGGGAAGACGCCGCTGGGCAAGTTCCGCATTCTCGACAAAGAGAAAAACCCGGCCTGGGATCACGACGGCAGACATTACGCGCCCGGCGATCCGGGAAACGAACTGGGCACGCGCTGGATGGCCTTCAGCGGGCGCGACATCGGAATCCACGGAACGAACGACGCCAGCACCATCGGCAAGTACGCCTCCAACGGCTGCGTCGGCATGCTGACCGAGGACGTGGAGGAGCTCTACGACCTCGTGCTGCCGAACACGCCGGTCGAGGTGGTCGGCAAACAGAAGCCGTTGCGCAGACGGGGCGAGGAAGCCGCCAGCGCGCGATCGGCCAGGGGCGCGGCCTCGGCCCCGGCCGCGGAATCCTCGACCAGCGCTCCGGCGGCCCCGGGCGAGACGGCTGGAGAGGCGGCCCAGCCGGCGACGGACGCTGGCGCCGCGGCGCCGGAGACGACCCCGGCGAAGAAGCCCAACGCCAAGTCGAAATCGACGAGAAAGCGATAAGATGAGCGAACGCGTGTTGCGGTTGGGCCTGCCCAAGGGCAGCCTGCAAGAAGCCACCCTGGCCCTGATGGCCAACGCCGGGTTCAAGTTCAACGTGGTCGGGCGATCGTATGCCCTGGCGTGCGACGATCCCGAAATCGAGGCGCGGATGATCCGCTCGCAGGAGATGGCCCCCTACGTGCAGCAGGGCCACTTCGACGCTGGGATCACGGGGCTGGATTGGATTCTGGAGACCAATTCCCAGGTCCACCGGGTGGCGGACCTGGTC
>JAPLSS010000571.1 GCA_026398515.1 Candidatus Sumerlaeota bacterium
CCCTATGCTCTCAGACTATTCTTCTGAAACTCACGCTAGCCGGGGGAAATTGTCCAGTCCTGTTGGCAAAATAACTGGACTGGACAAGATATGCCAAGAAAGTGCCAAGAACGTGCCAGGAATCCGGCCCGAACAAGGGCGGAAAACGCTTCCGCCTTTGACGAGAGGCTCTGCGGCATCTCCAATGTTTTCAAGGGTCTTGAGTGGCTGGGGAGGGAGGATTTGAACCCCCGACATTCTGATCCAGAGGCAGGAGCCCCAAAGTCCTTGGCGAGCAATCGCTTTGCCGGTTCAAGTCCTATGGCGCGCAAAATTCGGGAGGCACTAAGGTGGACGTTTTCCGAATAAGGAACATCCCCCGGCGGCGTGAAAAAAAAGAGCCGGAGCGCCGATCACAAGCCGCTCCAGCTCGGGGATACTTGAGTGAGCCACAAGGACGATTTCCAGTTACTGCAACTGCCGCATGGGAAAAGCGGTTCCAGGATCTTTCCAGGAACACGGCCCGAATCGGACCCGAACAGGCTCGGAACCAGGGAAAAAGCAATCCAGAGGAACTCGCCGAAAGTCCAGTATTTTCAGGCTTTTGGGTGGCGCGCCCGGGAGGACTCGAACCTCCGACCGTCGGATTAGAAGTCCGATGCTCTATCCACCTGAGCTACGGGCGCAAACCGTTGACGCGACGTGACTTGGCTCCGAACGACTCGCAACTCGTCCGATGCTCTGCGCAAGAAGTTGCAAGGAGGTTGCAAGATTTCCGGCGCCAACGCAACTTCCATTTCCTTCGCGAGGCCCGCGATCGCGTCGACGAACGGTTCGACCACGAACCGACGGAACAGGCTCATCTGGCTCTCCAACGCCTCGGCCTCCCCGTCGCCGACCGAGCCCAGCCGGGGAATGCAATGGCGCGCGGTCGCCGTTCGAGGCGCGCGGCCCAGGCGCTGCTCAAACACGTCGTTGAGCAGGCCTTCGCGCATTCGCCGCTGCGCAGGCGGGAAAGCCCGCGCCACTCTCAAACCCCTTGCCCCAGATTGTCGCGGCCCGTATGCTCGCGCTGGTGTTCAATGTCTTGAACCGAGTCGTCCTGCGATGAGCGATGTCATTCTCGAAGCCCGCGGCCTGACCAAGCGCTATGGCTGGCGGCTGGCCGTGGATGGGCTGGACTTTGACGTCCGGCGAGGCGAGATCCATGGCTTCCTGGGGCGCAACGGGGCGGGGAAGAGCACAACGATCCGCATGATCCTGGGCCTCGTGCGGCCGACCGACGGGCGCGTCAGCGTCCTGGGGCGGCCGGTGCGCGCCGGGGCGAAGCGCGACCCCTGGCCGGTCGGCGCGATCATCGAAAGCCCGGCCTTCTACGACTACCTGTCCGCGCGGACCAACCTGGAGATGCTCGCCTCGCTCTCCGGCGGCGCCAGCCGCGCGCGCATCGATGAAATCCTCGATCTGGTCGGCCTGACCGATCGCCAGCGCGAGAAGGTCTCCGTCTATTCCCACGGCATGCGCCAACGGCTCGGGCTGGCCCAGGCGCTTCTGCCGCGGCCGGAACTGCTGATCCTCGACGAGCCGCTGGACGGCCTGGACCCCAAGGGCATCCGCGACCTGCGCGACGTGATGCTCAAGGTCTCGCGCGAGCGCGGCGTCACCATCTTCCTGTCCAGCCACATCCTGTCCGAGATCGAGATGACCTGCGGCCGCGTGCTCGTCATCCACCAGGGCCGGCGCGTCTTCGAAGGCCCGACCGAGGAACTGCTCTCCGACTCCACCGCCGTCCGGCTGCGCACGGGCAATGGGGCCGATCCGGCGGCGCTTCTGTCCACGTTGTCATTCATCAAACGCGCCGAGCCGCAGGCAGACGCCTGGCATCTGGACATGGACCCCGCGCGCGTGCCCGACCTGAACCGCGCGCTGGCGCAGGCGGGTTTCGACGTGCTGGAGCTGACCCCGCTCAAGCGCCGCCTGGAGGACGTCTTCATCAGCCTGACCGGCGAACCCGACGCCGCCGAGACAAGCGGGGCGGATTCCTGAGCCGTGGAAAGGCTGCTCGTGTTTCCCCTTCATCTCACCGCATGATGGAATATCATTCGCGTCATGAATAACCTTGCGGCGCCTTGCGGCGCCCCTGCGGAAAGCAAACGATGATCTTCCGGGCATTGCTGAGAGCCGAGTGGACCAAGACGATGCGGATGCGCGCCACCTATATCGCGTTTCTCGCCGTCGCGCTCCTCGTCATCCTGATTGAGTTCTGGCTGTACTTCATGGGAAGCCGCTCGTCGCTGGCGAAGAGCTTCCGCGCCTTCGACTTCAACCTCGCCTGGATCATCAACGGCTACACCGCGACGCAGATCGCCATGATGGTCGCGTTCATCATGTTGGTCGTTCCCATGACCATCATGACCTTCGCCCGCCAGGTCGCCGGCGAAAACCAGGGCGGGACGTTGCGCCTCGTTCTCAGCCGGCCGATCAGCCGGTTCGCCTTGATCAACGCCAAGTTCCTCGCCGCCGGGCGCGGGCGGCGCGGCGGCGGGTTCTGGGCGCCGCCGAATTTCGATTACCAAGGCAGCGCCGCCGGGCGCCTGGTGCGCGACCAGGTCGGGGGGCAGTTGAAGAAGATGCTCATCAGCCCCTGGCAGTGCCTGCGGCGGCTCGCCCTGGCGTGGCTGCTGACCTCGTGGGCGCTGTTCACCCTGGGCGCCATCGCGTTCGTTTACTCGACGCTGAACCGCCACCCGATCGCGGCGATGGCGTTGACGCTGGCCACCTTTTTCCTGGTCTTCATCGTGCAGCAACTGGCCACGCTGGAAAGCCTCCTGATTCCGATGTTTACAACCATCGAACCCTATCTGTTTACCAAGGCCATGGGCTACTGGTCCGCCTGTTTCAAGGCGACGATCGACTGGGACGAGATCGTCCACGGCCTGTGGCTCCTCGGCGCCTACACTCTGGTCTTCTACGCCCTGGCGCAACTCATCTTCCGCCGCCGCGACATCACGAGCTGAGCCGCCTGGAAAATCGGGGACAGGCACGCTTTTCCGATGGGTCTTGATACGGTGAGTCCGAAAGCTTCAGTCCCTTCGACACGCTCAGGGCTGGCGGAGAAGCGAGAAAGCAGGCGGCGCAAGCGCCGCCGAGCCAGTCCCCGTTTTTCCTGATTCTACTGTTAGAATTCGTGTATGCACCCCGGCGATCGTCCTTTTCCCTCGCTCTTTTGCCTCCATCTTGCCATTATGAACCGAAACGGAACACTTGAGCATCCCACTCCAATCCGGGAGGCGGAATCGCCATGAAGGAATTGTGTCTTCGCGCGCTGGACGTGGCGCGGGGGAAAGGGGCGGCGTACGCCGACGCGCGAATCATTCGCACGCGGCGGCAGGAGATTGCGACGGAGGACCAGCGCGTCTCCAGCGTCAGCGACGGCGAATCGGCGGGCATGGGCGTGCGCGTGATCGCCGAGGGGGCGTGGGGCTTCGCCGCCGCGCCGCGCCTCGACAACGAATCGGTTGAGAACGCGGCGGTCGAGGCCATCGCCATCGCCCGGGCGGCGGCGCTGGCGAAAGCGCCGGAGGGCATCCGCTGGGCGCGGGAAGAACCGCGCACCGGTTGCTTCCGCACGCCGGTTCGCATCGACCCCTTCACCGTGCCGCTGGAGGAGAAAATCGCGCTGCTGCTGGCGATCAACGCCGAAGTCCTCAAGGTCAAGGGCGTGCGCAAGTGCCACTCCCACATGCAGTTCAAACGCGAATGGCGCCTGCTGGCCAACAGCGACGGCAGTCTGATCGAGAGCGAGACCTGCACGTCGGGGGCGAACTACCAAGCCACCGCCGTCGATGAGTCGACCGCGAAACGGCGCAACTTCTCGGCCTACGCGCGCAACATCGGTTACGAGCACATCCGGGAAACGCCGCTCCTGGCCGAGGCGACCCGCGTCGGTGAGGAGGCGGTGGCGCAGTTGAAGGGCAAGCCCTGCCCCGTGGGGCGCAAGGACCTGGTTCTCCATCCCTCGCACCTGTGCCTGACGATGCACGAGTCGATCGGGCACGCCACGGAACTCGATCGCGTTCTCGGCATGGAGGAGAGTCTGGCCGGCTCCAGCTTCGCCACCGTCGACCAGCTGGACTCGCTTCGCTACGGCTCGCCGCTGATGAACGTGATTTGCGACAACACGATGCCGCACGGCTTGGCCTCGCGCGGCTGGGACGACGACGGAGTCGAGGCGCAGCGGTGGCCCGTCATTCGCGACGGCATCCTGGTGGATTATCAAACCAGCCGAGAGGTATGCCACGCCATCGGCGCGACGCGTTCGCACGGGAGTTGCCGCGCCGACTCGTGGGCCTCGATCCCCATCATCCGCCAGTCGAACCTCGGCCTGGCGCCGGGGACCGAACGCCTCAGTTTGGAAGAACTGATCGGCGACACGAAGGACGGCATCTACATCGAGGGAACGGGATCGTTCTCCATCGACCAGCGCCGCCACAATTTTCAATTCGGCGGCGACTGCTTCTGGGAGATCAAGAACGGCCGGAAGGGGGCGATTCTCAAGGACGTCACGTACCAGGCCATCACGACCGAGTTCTGGGGATCGCTCGACGCGGTGTGCGACGAACGGTTCTGGACGCCCTACGGCGTGACCAACTGCGGCAAGGGCGATCCGCAGCAGATCGCGCAGATGACGCACGGCTCGGCCCCGGCGCGGTTCCGGCAGATCAGTGTGGGAGGGGCGCGATGACTTCAATGATGAACGAACAACAAGCCATGGAGATCCTGGAGCGGGCGCTGGCGGCGGCCGACGCGGAGTCGGCGGTCGTTTCGCTCGGCGGCTTTGAGCGATGCTCGATGCGCTTCGCCAACAACGCGATCACGCAGAGCGTCGCGCGCGGCAATGCGACTCTGTCCGTCTCTTGCGCCTATGGGCAGAGCCACGGGGCGGCGTCGACCAACGATTTGTCATCAGAATCGATCGCGGCGGTCGTGGAGCGGGCTCGGTCGATCGCCCGCGTCTCTCCGCCCGATCCCGAATACCTGCCTCCGGTGACGCCGGAGGAAGCCGGCGCGTATCCGGAGGTCGCCGCCCACTTCGAGCGGACGGCCCGGCACGACCCCATGGACAAGGCGCGCGGCGTGCAGGCCGCCATCGCCCGGGCCGTCGCGGGCGGGATGCGGCTGTCCGGCGCGTTCGCCACAGGAGAGTCGTTCCACGCTCTGGCCAACTCGGCGGGATTGCGAGCGTGGCATCGATCCACCCACGCCGGCGCGCATTTGACGGCGTTAGCAGCCGACGGCTCGGGGTGGGCGCAGCAAATGGCCAACGACGTCGGCGCGATCGACCTGGAATCCACCGCGGCGCGCGCCGTCGACATTGCCGAACGGTCGCGGAACCCCGGCGAGGCGGCGCCGGGCCGCACGACGGTCATTCTCTCCCCGGCGGCGGCGGCGGGGTTGATCGGCTACCTGACGTGCGACGCCAAGGCCACCGACGAGGGGCGCACGTTTCTCCGCGGGAAAATGGACGCGCGGGTTTGCGGAGAAAACATCACGCTCCGTTCCGATCCCGCCGATCCGCGCTCCCCGGGAAGCCCGTTCCAAGGCAACGGCCTGGCGTCGCGAACGCTTAGGTGGGTCGAGAACGGCGTGTTGCGGCGGCCTGCTCGTGACGCGTTTCTGGTACATCCGCACGGTCGATCCGATGCGCTGCCTGTTGACGGGAATGACACGCGACGGCCTGTTCCGCATCGAAGGCGGACGGCTGGCCGGGCCGGTCCGACAGTTGCGGTTCAATGAAAGCGTGCCGGATGCCCTCTGCCGCGTCGAAGCCCTCAGCGCGCCGGAGCGGATCAGCGACGATGTCCTGGCCCCGGCCCTGAAGGTCCGCGATTTCCACTTCACCAGCGGTACGCGGTTTTGAATAGGGTTCATTTTTGCATTCATGGGCGCTCCGAATTCCGCGGATTGTCCGAATTTACCAAGAGGAGGCCAGTCATGAACGTGCTCATTTCCTTTCTCATCGCGTTTGTCTTCGTGACTCATGCGCACGCCGGTCCCGACCCGTCGTACGGAGCCACGCTCACGCCGGCGATGCCCGAAGGCGCGGTGGAAATTCCTGCCGCTCCGGGGGCGCTGGCGGCGGCCATTGTCAGTCACGGCCCCCATACCACCTTTTTCCTCAGGGCCGGGGTTCACACCGGCAACGCCGAAATGCGACCGAAGACCGGGTCGGTTATTATCGGCGAGGCGGGGGCGATCCTCGATGGCGGGAACGTGGCCAAGCATTGTTTTCAACATGATCCCGGCGTGATTCCCTACGCGGCCTCGGCGCCACGTTACGTGGTGACTCTACGTAATCTTGTGGTCCGAAAATACGCCCCTCCCGATCAACAATGCGCCGTCATGGCCGAAGGCTCCGGCATGGGCTGGGGCAAGGCGCTTTCGGACGCCGCCGACCGGAATGGCTGGTTGGTTGATCACTGCGCCTTCGTTTCCAATCGGGCCGGCGGCCTGTTCCTTGGGTCCGCCTCGACCGCGCGAAACTGTCTGGCGTCCGCGAACGGCCAGGTTGGATTCAAGGCCACCGGCCGACGCGCTGAATTGCTCGATTGCAGGTCCACCGGCAATAATCCGGACCGCCAGTACAACTACTTCGTCGAAGCCGGCGGCGTGAAGTGTTGGAGCGCGAAGGACCTCCTCGTGGAGTGTGGCGAATACGATCACAACGGCGGTTTCGGCCTCTGGACCGATTACACATGGGATGGCAACGTAATCCGCAACGCGAGTTTTCATGACAACTTACGGGCGGGAGTTTCGATCGAGATGACCGTGGGCGCGGAAATCGCCCAATGCGAATTCCGCCACAATGATACGGACGGCATGGCCGGCAGGATTCCACCGGCGTTTCGCCCGTGGGACAAGTCCCCCGCCTCCGGCCCGGATCTGTGGACGGGCGAGATCTTCTTGTTCGACGCCTGCGCCTCCGGGACCCTCGCCAATCGGGACGCGCAAGCCGTCCAAACCTTCACCGGCAGGACCTGGATTCACAACAATCGCATCGCCAACGGCGGGGGTGGAATTGTGATGCTCTATCAGGACCGGGGGGGTGTCACCCCCTCTGCCGTGTTGCAAGGCAGTAAGGATGGCCCCATCGCCGGACTCCGAGGGATCGTCATCGAAGACAACGACATCGACTGCTCCGGCTATGCGGGGTCTGTAAACATCCTCGCGAATCGGGATTACTCCGATGCCGGCGGATCCTGGGGACCCATTCCGGCGGCTCAAGCCAAGGAGGAATTCGAGGCGCCCATTCATCGCCACAACCGGTATTCGGAAAGTGCGCGGTTCTGTGTGCCCAAAGCGGCCATGCGAGGGGGCGGCGATTCCGTTTGGGATTGGAATGACCGGGCCGACGTTGACTTATCGCAATGGCAGGAAATGGGGAAAGATCGCCGGTAGATTTGATTGCGGGGACCCTCGATTCAACTTCTTCGGCAAAGCAGAATTGGAGAGGATATCCATCTAATCCTATGACGAAGTCGCGAGCGGCTCTCTTTGCGGGTCTGCTTCCCTGCATCGCGTATGCGGCGGTCGTAGGGCTGACGGAGCGCGTCTTCTGGGGCGCTCGCGTTCCACCGGGCAAAGAGAGGCGGGCCGCCGTCGCCTGGCGATTCCCGCCGCGGCCCTCCTCTTCCAACTGGCGCCGCCGGTTTTCCTCAGGGCGATTTCGACGTGGGCCTACGGGGAGCCGCGCTTATTGTCGGAGACGTGGCTGCGGCCCGTATCCTTCCTCGCGCTGGGCTTGTCCGCCGGCGTCAGCTGGGCGCTCGGGATCGCCGGCGTGCACCTGCTTCTGACGCGAAGCCGCCCGTGGGTTGCGGCGCCGCTGATCGTTGTTTGCTGTATGCCGGCGTTGGTCGGGGGCGCCGTATACCTGCACGGGTTGCTGGTCTTTCTGGCGGTGGTGTAGTCTGTTCAGCAGAG
>JAPLSS010000718.1 GCA_026398515.1 Candidatus Sumerlaeota bacterium
TCAGCGAGCAGGCGATCAACGTGTTTTCGGCCAGCAGATGCGGGAACTGCCCGTGCGGCAGCGCCCAGGCGTCGCGGGACTCGCCGAACCGCTCGGCCCACGGCGAGACCGCCCCCACCTCGGGATGGGCGTCCAGCACGCGCGCCGTCCGCTCCAGGCACGCGGGACGCAAGGCGTCGTCGGCATCAAGAAACAGCAAGTACTCCGAGGACGTGTGCGCGGCCCCGGTGTTGCGCGCCGCGGCCAGGCCGCTGTTGGGAATCGAAACGACGCGAACGCCGCGCCGTCCGTTCCAGGCGCCGAGCCTCTCGCGGGCGCCCCGGTCCGTCGACCCGTCGTCGACGATCACGATCTCATCGGCGGCGCGCGTCTGCGCCAGGACGCTTTCCACGCAGGTGTCGAGATACTGACCCAGGTTGTAGCAAGGGATCGCCACCGCGATCCTCGAACGGCCCGCCGGGCGAACGCGCCGCAGCGCGTCCGCGCGTTTGGGGTGTTCGGCGCGCAAGGGCGATTCGGGAAACGGCAGGAACGCCGGCACGCGCGGGCTTCGTTGGCGCGCGCGCTCAATGGTCTCGCGATACAAATCGATCCGCGCTTCCAGGTTTCTCTCGTCATTGCAGAAGGCCAGAATCCGTTCGCGGGCGGCTCGGCCCATTTCGGCGCGCGCTTCATCGGGCATCTCCAAGGCGCGCCGAAGCGCCGCGGCCAACGCCCCCGCGTGGTCCGCGTCGCACAGCAGGCCCGATCGCCCGTCGCAGCAGACCGTCGCCGCCGCGTAGTCTTCCCACAGTTGTTCGCGCGGGACCGCCGGGATGAACTCGAACGCGCCGGCCGCCTCCCGGGGGATCTTTTTCTTCAGGAACTCGGACATCGGCCTGCGAAACGGCGCCAGGAGCGTGTCGCCGCCGATCAGCCGCACCTTCAAATCGGGATAGTCGCGCCGCAGCGCAAGGCACGCTTCGACGAAGAGATCCACGCCCTTCCGCCGTTCCAAGCGCCCGGCGTACAGAATTGTTCTCGGCTGGCGGTCCGTGGCGCAGGCTTTCCCGCCTGTGTTCGTGGCGCAGGCTTTCCAGCCTGTGTTCCCAGGCGCCTCCGGCATCTCGGGCCCTCTCGCAGGCTGGAATGCCTGCGCCACAAGATCGGGAATCCGCCCCAGCGGCAGCGGGATGACGCGGACCGCCCCCGCCTCGAGGCCGAGCCGCTCTTCCGTATCGCGAGCCAGGAAACGGCTCCCGCACACCAAGGCGTCCGCCAGCGCAATCGACATGTCCTCGTTCTGGTAGCGATAAAGCGCGGCCGGCGAATGGGCGTCATCGTGGTTGAACTGGTCGACGCGGCGCGAGGGCGTATGGAGATGGATCAGACACGGAAGGGCGGGGCGTTCGCCGGCGAGACATTCCGTCGTCTGAAGAAAGCCCAGCGGCGCTTCGAACTCGGGCGCTTCCGCGACGTCGATCCGCGTTTCGCGCGCCAGGCGCCTCAGCCGCTCGGCCGCCGCCAGCGCGAACACGCTCACGAAATCGCGCTGTTGCGCCAGCGCCCGGCATTCCGGACGCGCATCCAGCCGGGGATGCAGCCGCGCGGGGCGCCGCGGATTGAGAAACAGAATGCGATGGACGTGGACCGCGCCGCTCTCTTCCTCTTTCGCGGCCCCTTCCACCCATTCGGTGAGGACGTGCACGCTATGGCCGCGCGCCGACAGCAAGGGAACGATGGTTTGCAGATACGTGCCAATCCCCCCGCACGGCGCGGGCGGCCATTCGCGCGACACGAAACAGATCGACAGGGCGGAGTCGGCCATGGGGAGAGATCGCCTCGGCGATGGCCCCCATTCTTGCCGCTCCCCGCGGGCGATTGCAACCTTCGTCTCGCTCATGGAGCGCCCCGCGGGTTTGATCCGCCGGACCGGGCGTTCTTATGGCGCCGGCCTTCCGGCGTGCGCGGCTCGGAACGCGCGTGTGGGCAAGCGGCCGGCAGGAAAACCCGCGCCGCTCACGGCTCCGCGGCGGCCTCTTCCTCCAGTTGCGGCGGAAGGGGTGGCGCATCCGGCGGCGGCGGGGGCGGGGCGTCCGGCGGCGGCGGCGGAGCCGGCGCTTCAGCGGGCTTGGGCGTTCGCCCGAGGATCTCTTCGTACAGCTCTTCATGCCGCGTCGCGACGAGGCGCATGTCGTAGATTTCCTCGGCCAGCCGGCGGCCCTCGGCGCCCAAGCGCTCGCGAAGCACGGTGTCGGAGAACAGTCGGATCAACGCCTGCGCCAGGGCGTGCGGATCGTCCGGCGGGACGAGCACCCCGTTCTCTTCATGGCGCACGGCCTCGCGGTTGCCCGGAATGTCGGTGGTCACGATCGGCAGGCCGGCGGCCATGCTTTCCAGAAGCGTCAGAGGAAGGCCCTCGCCGAAGCGCGACGGCAGGACCGAGACATGAGCCAACGCCAGCGCCGCCGGCACGTCGTCGCAGAAGCCGACGAACTTCACGTGGCTCTCCACGCCCTCGCGCGCGGCCAGGTCCTTCAACTCGGCGAGATAGTCGCGCGATTCGACGAACTCGGCGTCGCCGACGAAGACCGCCAGCGAGTTGGGGACCGCGGCGCGCGTTTCGGCCATCGCCGAGATGAGCGTCTCGGGGCCTTTGCGCGGCCGCAGCTGGGCGATCATGACCGCGATCGCCCGGCCCTCCCCCAACGCCCATCGTTCGCGTAGCTCGGCGAGGCGCAAACGCTTGGGCGGCGGCTTCCGCTCGACGCCGTTCGGGATGAACGCCGCTTTGGATTCCGGCAGGCCCTGTTGAATCTGGCGCTGGCGCTCTTCGTCGGAAACGAAGATGATGCGCTTCGAGAGGAACCGTCCCGCGCGGTCCACCGTCACTTGCAGCCGGCGGCTGTGGGACGCGTCGTTGATATCCTGGTCGATGGGCGAGTGGATGGTGGCCACGTGGGCGATGCGGCCGCGCAACGCCGTCAGGCGCCCGATCAGGTTGGCGCGGCTGGCGTGCGAGTGGATGATGTCGAACCGCCGCTCGCGCGCGAGAAACGCCAGGTCGCCGGCCACGCGCCAGCCCGCTATGGTCGGCCGGCGCAGGAGCGTGTAGTTCGTCCCCTGCGCGGACAACCGCTGCGTCAGCCGCCCTTCGGACAGGCAGGCGACCTCCGCGACCACGCGCTCGGGATCGTGCGAGCGGGCCAGGCGCGCGACCGCTTCTTCGGCGCCGCCGAAATGCTTGCCGTCCAGGAAATGCACTACGCGGATCACGCGCCGCCTCCATGGTTTCCTGCGTTTCCCGAAAGGGCCGATGCCGCACTCAATCTCGGCGCTTCCTTGATCGGGAATCCCTAATCGCCTCAAGGATATCGCGAGTGGTCGCCCGGGTCTTGATCCCGGGAACGTCAAAGGGGGATCGGGAGGAGTTCTTGAGCACAACGGAAAAGGTCTCTCCCCCTCGTCGCCTAATGACCACTTCCTCGCGGCGTGCGGAGTCGAGGACTTCCGACAGACGCTGCCGGGCTTGTGTGGTGGTAAAGGTCTTCATGTCGCGATCCGCTCCAGTGTCTTGATTCCCATATCCCGCGCGATCGCTTTCATTCGGCGATCAAACGTCAGCAAAGGGCAACGCGCGCTCGCCGCACATTCAATGAAGTAGGCGTCGTACGCATAAATGCGAAATCGGCTGGCAATCCCCAGAGCCGTTCGTACGTCGATTTTGCGGAGTTCAACCGATACCCCCTGGACCGCGTCCCATGCAGAAACCACCTCGTTGCTGTCCAGCGCTCCTCTCTTCATCATTGCTGTCAGAGCGTTCCCTACTTCGAACGGAAGGATTTCCGGCGCCAGAAGGTCGTGCCCCAAAGTCATTTCAATGATGCCCGGCTTCTCCGGCTCGTCGAGAGCAACGGCGAGAAACACGTTTGTATCGGCTACAACTCTCATGTGTGTGATTGTGTGTCCCAGGCGAGGCTTTGTCAAACCGAATGGGCGCTGGAATGGGGCGCGGGCGTCGAAGGATTTGCCTGATCCGTCCGGCCGGCTCTTCCGGGCGAAATACTCGAGCGTCTTGACCGGGTTGACGAACCGCGTCGAGCCGTCCGTGCGATACGGGGTGATGGCCACGTCGAACGCCGCCAGCGCGTCGGGCAATCGCTCATACGGGCACGGGCCGAGCGCATGGACGTTGGGCGTGGCGGGCAGCGGCGGCGCCGTGCGATAGCGCGGTCCGATGAGCGCGATCGACCAGTCGCGCTCCTCGGCCAGCCGCGCGAGCAAGCGCCCGTCGAGCCGTTCGTTCAGCGCGCCGAAGAAGCCGACGATCGGGCGCTTCAGGTCGCGCAACCCCAGCGGGGCGCGCTCCGCCCGACCCGCGGCGAAATGGTCGTAATCGCACCCGCCGGGGAGGAATTCCAGGCGCGGATGGCGGCCGCGGCGGTCGTCGAGCAGCGACTGGGTCCCGGTAAAAACCCAATCCGCTTTCTGCAACAATAGTTCTTCATTGCGCCGGTAGAGAGCCGAAGCCGCGCCCGCCTCCAGCGCGTCGTCCATCAGGTCGTACACCAGAACGCGCCTCGGAATGGCCAGCGCGACCCGGGCGAGCGCGGGCGAGTTGACGACCACGGCCTCCGGCGCGCGGCCCGCCAGAAGACGGGCCGCCGCGTCGACCAACAGCCGGTCGTTGATGGCGTGGAGGAGCGGGAAGCGCCGTTCGCCCGGCGCCGTCAACGGCTCGGCGACGCGCATCCGCGGGCGCGTCGGCGCGGGGGCGTCGCGGCGCGCGGCGGCGTGGTGCAGCCGCAGCGCGCTCACAAACGCCACGTCCCATTCGGGGGGGAAGCGCTCGGCCAGATGGTGCGGCCTCTGGCGCGCTCCGCTCCATTCGACAAAGGACAGGAAGAGGACGCCGCGGCGCCGCTCGCCGGCCGGCGAGGGCGCCCGAAAGCGCGCCGGGGCCAGGAGCGCTCGCGCCAGTTGCGCCGCAAAACGCGCGGTCTGGCCCGCCAACCGTCCGGCGAAGCGGATGGTTTCCCGAGAAGGGTCGGAGGAAGGAGAGGCGTTGGCCATGCGCACGATTCCGCCGCTATTTCAGGCATTCTTCCGGCGTTGCGCAATGGGAAACGTGGCGCGGATTGAACAACAGAGATTCACCACAAACGCGCCACGGCGCCAACGAAAGACCTTCTTTGCGCGTTCGTGTCTTTGTGGTGAGTCAGGGTCGTTCCATCGGCAAGCGGCATTCACCCGCGTCTGTCGCCTTGCGCCTCGCGCCAAGGATCTATAAATTACATATCGACGTGCAAGAGAAGGGATTGGTTTGGGAAGGCGGAGGATGGCAATGGGTCCATGGATGTATCGCGCGAAAGAAGGCCTCGAGCAGCGGCTGGGGCTGCGGTTCGCGCGCAAGAGCTCCTTCCCCTTCGTCCGGGCGCAACGGCGGTTCCTGACGGTGCGCCTCGATCTGCACAACAAGTGCAACCTGCGCTGCCGCATGTGCTATTTCTCGCTGGACACGGTGTGGAACGCCCCCGCGGCGGAAATGAGCGATTTCGTGCTGGAGCGGCTGGAGCGCGAAGTCTGGCCGCGCACTCGGGAACTGTGGCTGTCCTGCGCCGCCGAGCCGCTGACCGCGCGGAAGCTGGACCGCGCCATCCGCGGCGCCAAGCGGCGCAAAGTCCCCCTGGCGCAGCTGGTCACCAACCTGGTGGCGCTGACGGAGAACAAGGCACGCCTGCTCATCGACGCGGGGCTGGACCGCCTGTGGGGTTCGCTGGACGCCGTCGACGCCGACACCTACGAAGGAATCCGCCCGGGCGCCGGGCTGGAGCGCGTGGTGGAGAACCTCAGGCGGTTTCAGGCGATCAAGCGCGAGTTGGGCGTGGACACTCCAGCGTTGGGCATCCTCATGGTGATGATGGTGGAGAACCTGGCCGAATGGCCGGGGGTGGTCCGGCTGGCCGCCGATCTCGGCGCGGGTCAAATCGTCTTCAATCCGCAAACTTATTACACGGAGTTGGAGCAGGAAGACCGCCTGTGGAATCATCGCCGCGAGGTCAACGAGGCGCTGGAGCGCTCCCGGCAGGCCGCGCGCGAATGCGGCATCCTGCTGAGCGCGCCCGAGCCGTTCCGCGAGACCGATTCCGTCGGCGCGCGGGCGGACTCGGCCGCGGCGCCGCGCGCGTTCGCCGCCTGCCGCAGCCCGTTCGAGCATTTGACGATCGATCCCTGGGGCAAGGTCACGCCGTGCGCCCCGCTGTTCATGGACACATCGTTTGGCAACCTCGAGCAGCGCAGTTTCCACCAGATTTATTACGGCGAGGCCTTCCGCCGTTTGCGTGAGGCGATGCGCACGGGCGCCTATTGGGAGGCCTGCCGCAATTGCCCCGCCACGCCCACTCGCGATCTGAACGATTTAACGGCCTTCAAGGCGCGCGATCTATCCCAAGAGGAACAAGGGCCTGAGCCCCGCGCCCCATGAGTCCCTTGCGACACCAACTCAAAGAAGCCGTGGAAAGCGCCCTGGGGATTCACCTGTGGACCACGCGGTCGTTCCCGTTCGTCCATGCGCGGCGGCGGTTCCTGACCGTGCGGATGGATTTGAACAACAAGTGCAACTTGCGCTGCCCGATGTGCTATTTCGCGCTGGAGGACGTCCGCCAGCTGCCCGCCGAGGAGATGAGCGATCGCGTTTTGGAACGCTTGCGGCGGGAGGTCTGGCCGCTCACCCAGGAACTGTGGCTGTCGTGCGCGGCGGAGCCGCTGATCGCGCCACGGCTGAAATCCGCTTTGCTTCAGGCCAAGCAAAGCGGCGTGCCGGAAGTCGTCCTGGTCACCAATGCCGTCGCGCTGACGGAGGAAAAGGCGGAATGGCTGATTGAAGCGCCCTTGGACGCGCTGGTCGTGTCGCTCGACGGCGCGTCGGCAGCGGTCTATGAGCGCATCCGGCCTCCCGCCGACTTCGGGAGGGTCATCGGCAACATCGAGCGGCTTCAGACGATGAAGCGCCGCCGCCGCGCGGCGCGTCCGAGCCTTCGCGT
>JAPLSS010000731.1 GCA_026398515.1 Candidatus Sumerlaeota bacterium
ACGGCAGGGATCTGGGTCCGGAACCTTTGCGTCCAGCCACGCTCGCCTGTCGTGGCCCGGGAACTCGGCGGGAAACCACAGATAGAGGCTTCGGCCGTTGATCTTCCATTCATACCGAGAGACCAAGTCATTGGCGGAACGCTGCGCTTCCAAGACGCACAATTTGAAATGCCGATTTACATGCGATTGGAGAAGACGGGAAGCCAGCAACTCTCGTTCGATGTCGGAAGCCGCGTGGACCGGCTCCATCGTTCGGAACCGTTCCAGGAACGCTCCGAAGTAGAGGCGGCAATCCGTCTTGTGATGATTCCCATTCGTCAAGGGCGTGACGTTTTCGCGCGATTCAGCGTCAGGCAAGTTGAGGAATCGGTCGACGGTCAGACTGTGGGCGCGATCCAGCGCTTCTTCCGTGAGACGAGGGGAGCTTGAGCGATCGGTGAGTTGGAGATCTCTCAGAGCGCTCACATACTCCACAAATCGCAAGCGCTCGCCTTGGCCGAGTCGAAAGGGTCTGCGCGTGTTGTGGAACTCGTCCAGCGCGTCTTTGTCCGAGTGTTGGACCACCCGCTCGATGAGACTCGGCAGGAGCAAACGCCGATTCGTGAGATCAGGGGATTGAGAATCAGTTCGCATAGCGCGACCTCCCCGCACCGTGCCGCTTCACACAAGAACTCCATGGTTCTTGAAAATGATCCGCCGCAACAAGAAAGCGGCGGCCCTTGTCATGCCCCGCCAGACGGCGAACGCCGCTCATTGCCAAGACGCCTGACAGCCTCCAACGCCACACTCATAACCTGCCCATACCAGGCATCGCACAGGGTGCGAGAGCGGCGGATCGTCTCACTGCGATTGAGCATCGCCCGATTACGCTCCGGTATCGAATTGAGGTCATCCAGCGGGTCTGGCGCGAGCAGGAGGTAGGGGCTTGCGATGGTTTCCCCTTCCAGGCGCTCGCATCGGATAGCGACTTCCAGACCCACGAGATCGCCGGCGCCGCAGAAGACGATAGCCGGCGCCTCATGGACTCGGCCCCGTCCCATCCAGCAATAGGTTTCCAGACGGATCGGGACCGAAGCGGCTTGACCCTTCTCCGCAAAGACCTGCACGCATTTTCGGAGGATGTCCTGCGCCGGCAAGGCGGCTCCTCGGCAGGAGATTGTCTGACCCTTGGCTATCATCCAGCGGCAGGCAAAACGGGTATCGAGAAACGAAGCGGCTTCCTGCGCGTCCTCCAGCGTAGCTGCCTCTTCAGAGTCCATCACGCACCGGCCCTCGCTCCAGATCGGGCGGCAGGCCAGTAGATCATCCAGGCGGCCTTGAGTGGTCTCCTCCATTGCCGATGGAGGAATCTGCTCGTAGGCCGAAAGCGCCGCCTCGAACAGTCCAAATCGTCCTAAGAGACTCGCGAGAGCCATTAGCGCCGCCGGATCGCTTTCTTGATTGGGCAGATGGGAAAGCGCAATTCGCGCCTTGAGTTCCTCAAGCGCATTCCCCCGCGCCAAGGCTTGTTCGAGGCGCAATCCGTAAGCCTCTTTCTCACGTCCCAATTCCAGAAGACGGCCAATGTGTGGTTCGATCTCGCCGTGCCGCCCGCGAGCGAGGTGTTCCCGCCCCTGTTGAAGATGTCCGGACACTTCCGATTCCTCATGGCGCAGCCGAGCCTGTTCGAGATCCTCGGGCGAAGGCCCCACCGCGACTCGGTAGTCCTTTCCAACCAGAGTCGAGACGACCGTAAGCCGATTGCCATCCAAAACGCAGATCGTTCCCGAGCCGTTCTCATCGATCCGCAACAACATTTGACGATCAGGGTTGATCGTGCATAAGGCGAGCGTTCCCTCGCCAAGACGCACTTCGTGAAGGGGCTCAAGAGAGTCTTTGGACCAAACCCTCAGGCAGTGGTCATCGAAGCCCGCGGTGA
>JAPLSS010000860.1 GCA_026398515.1 Candidatus Sumerlaeota bacterium
GCGGTCCAGTCGTTCGCGGGCCTGGGCGATGGTCGGACCATCGAACGCTGGCTCCGCATTCAGCGCGTTCTCCGTCCGGCGAGGCTGGCCGGCATCTTGGCGATGCGACTCAGTCCCTCGCCCGTCAACCCCCGGTTGACGGGCCAAGCGGCGGCCCAGCCGAGCCGCGGCTTGGCCGAGGACGTTCTGACGGTTCTGCGCGAGCGCTTTCTGGACAACCGGGCGACTCGCGGAGTGATGATCGGGATGGGCGCCGTCCTGCTGGCCGCGCTGGCGGTGTTCCTGATCGTGCGCTTGGCGCGCCGCAGCCGCTGGGTCTGGTTGCTGGCCGCGCAAACGATTTTCCTGGGGCTTGCCGGCGCCGGCATCTACTGGGCCGCGCGGATGGGCGGAGTTCGGCTCGAAGTCCGTGAGACCGTGGTCGCCTGGCCGGACACGCCGTGGCGGATGCGGCGGATTGGATTGGACCTGAACTCCTGTGGCGTCGCCGACGTTTCCATCTCGCTGGCCCCGCGCGCGCCGCTTTGCCTCGCGCTTTCCGACTTTGAAGCGCCGGCTTCGGGATCGGCGGCGGACATTCGGGCCTTGCCGTTGTTCACGCCGGGCCGGGCGGCCCCTCCAGGCATCGCCGGGCCGAACTCGCCGATGGCCTACAACGAAGAGCGAGCGGCCAATGCCGTGCTGGTCGAGCGCCAGGAGACGCCCGGCCTGTCCGCGGACCTGAGCGTCACGACCGACACCCTAGCCGGCGCCGTGCGCAACGATTCCTCGTTCACGCTGGTCTGCGGCGTTCTGCTCGTGCGCCGGTTCGACCGCGCGCTCATCGCGCGCCTGCCGACTCCCTTTCCCCCTGGCGAGCAGGTTGAACTGCGGCCCGTGGCCCGGTCGTCGGTGTTCGGCGCTTCGAAGTCGCCCCCTCCTGCTCCTGCTCCGCGCGCCGGCCCTTCGCGCTATGCCGCGAATCGGTCGATGGCGAATCCCGTCGCGCCGCTGGTCCTGCTGCGCGATCTGGCCTGCGGCGAGAGCATTAGTTTGACCCGGAGCGATTACGATCAGGGGGCCTTCTTGGTGTCGCGATTCCTGGGCGATCCGACGGCGGGACGTATCCTTCCGAATTGGGGAGAGATCGCCAAGGGCGGCGGGATCATCGTGGGCTGGATCGCCGACGAGCCGCCGCTGGAGGGCCTGTTGCGCATGGACCCGCCGCCGAAGCGGGTCCTCTGGACGCGCCCGTACGTGCAGTTGCTTCGCTGAGCGCGGCGTCGTGGCCTTATTCGTGCCGCGGCGGATGGTCGTCCCCCGCGAGAATCCACTCCGCGGCCGCGGCCAGATCATCGAACACCCGGTCCGGCGCCTCTCCGCGCGCGTTCATTTCCGCCTCCGCGCGAGCGCCGTGGCCGGTGCGGACAAGAAGAGCGCGCCCTCCGATTGCGCGCGCGCCGCGCGCCTCGCCGGATGTGTCGCCGATCACATACGACCCTTCCAGCGGAAGCCCCAGCGTTTGCGACGCCTGCTCGAACATGCGCGGCGAAGGCTTGGCATTCGACAGGTCGGCCAGGCTGGAATGAACGGCGCGCGCCCCGGCGCCGGCGCTGAACAGAATCGCGTCCGGCTGCGCCGCGTCTGATTCCGCCTCGTCGCGCAGCATCCGGCACAGGCGGTCCATCACCCCGCGCACGGTCTCGCGCGTGACGTATCCCGCGCCGATGCACGATTGCGAACTGACCACCACGACCGCGAAGCACGCCTCGCGCAACCGGCGGACGGCCCGCGCCGCGCCGGGGATCAGCCGCAGCCGCTCGGGGCCCCAGCGGTACGAGGGATCGACGGTGATCACCCCGTCGCGATCGAGGAAGACGACGCGCCGCCCGCGCCCCAGCGGCGTCTCGGCCATCGGGATGGTTTCCCGGGACACGCCTTCGGGTCCGACCTCGTAGACCTGAATGGCGTGCGGGAATTCGCAGAACGCCGGCGCGACGGAGAACGCGCAGCCGCCGTCGCGAACCAGTTCGGTTCCCAAGTGATAGTGTCCCGAAAGGCTCAGAGCCGCGCGGCCCGACTCCACCGTTCGCCGCCGCAATTCGTCCCATTCGAAGTAGTTGTGCGGGTAGGCGTATTCGAGCTTCGGCGCGATGAGAAAGTGCTGGAGGTGGATTTGCCGCCTCGACTCGCCCGTGCTCAGCGCCTCCTCCCACAACGCGCGCTCGCGGTCCAACCGGCGCGGCACGTGATTTTCAATTTCACGGTCGCAGAACCCGACGAACTGGAAGCCGTTGAACGATGCCACGTTCGCCGCGCGGTCGAAGACGCGCCACATCGCGCGCTCCAAGTCGTGGTTGCCGGGGATGGCCATGTAGGGAATGCCGCCGCCGTCGAGCGCGGCCTTGAGATCGCGATAGTCGGCTTCGGCTTCGCGCGACCAGGCCTCGACGTCGAAGTCGTAGTAGTCGTCGGGCGCAATCGCGTACAGGGGGGCGTCCAGGAGATCGCCGGCGAGCATCAGGAAATCGACCCGGCGACGGCGCAGTTCTTCCAGCGCGCGCGGCAGGAGATCGAACGCCTCGCGGCTGCGCCGGGCGATCATGGCCGACACGCCCGGCATCGCCCGGCGGATGTGCGGGTCGGCGATCACTCCGAGGCGGAGAGGCGGCGAGCGGAATGGCATTGAAACGTCGGGCTTTCTTGCCGAAACAGACTATCTCACGGAATTGCGGTGTATGGAGTCCCGCCTTTAGGCGGTTTGCCGGAGCGCGGGTCTCCAGGCCCGCAACGAACCGCATCGGAAGAGCAGGAATAAAGCGGGCCCGGAGACCCGCGCTCCGGCCAACCCGCTAACAAAACAGCATTCCGCTTAAAGGCGGGACTCCATACACGGCAGACCCTTCAGCGCCTATGGATAATACGGCGGGCGC
This sequence comes from Candidatus Sumerlaeota bacterium, assembly GCA_026398515.1. Taxonomy (GTDB): domain Bacteria; phylum Sumerlaeota; class Sumerlaeia; order JAPLSS01; family JAPLSS01; genus JAPLSS01. The sequence goes on from JAPLSS010000860.1 coordinate 2,913, forward strand.
ATGAGGCCGAGGCCTTCGTCCAGCCCGAACAGGATGTTCATGTTCTGCAACGCGCTGCCCGCCTGGCCTTTCATCAAGTTGTCGATGTGCGACACGACGATCATCTGGCCCGTGCGCGCGTCGACGTTGGCGGAGAGGACGCAGAAGTTCGATCCGCGCACGTCGTTGTTGCTGACGCCGACGCCCGCCGGCTCGACGCGCACGAACTTCGATCCCTTGTAGAACGCGGCGTAAACGGCATAGAGGTCCTTGGCCGTGGTCTTGCCGCTCTTCAGCCGCCCGTAAATCGTGGCCATGATGCCGCGCGACAGCGGAACAACCTGGGTCGTAAGCGTGGCCTTCACGTCGGTCCCGGCCAGCAGCGACAACTCGCGCTCGATCTCCATGACGTGCTGGTGCGCGCCGATCTTGTAGGCGTTCATGTTCTCGTAGCGCACGGGGTAATGATACGAGGGGTGCGGCTTGATGCCCGCGCCGGAGACGCCGGTCTTCGCGTCGCTGATCAGCGTGTCCAACTCGATCAGCCCCGCCTTGACCGCCGGGGCGAAGCCCAGGATCGTCGCCACCGCGAAGCAGCCGGGGTTGCCGACGATTTTGCAGTTGGCGATCTCCGCGCGGTGCAGCTCGGCGATGCCGTAGGCGGATTGCCCCAGCAACTGCGGCGAGGCGTGGTGCGGGTCGCGCCCGATGCGGGTGGCGTACTCGCGGTAGGCTTCCGGGGTGTTGAAACGAAAATCGCCGCTGTAGTCGATCAGGCGCATGCCCGCGCCGATGGCCTGCGGGGCGACCTTCATTCCCACGCCGTCGGGGGTGGCGGTGAAAGCCACGTCGATCGAATCGTCCCACTTCGCCTCGTCGGGCGCCTGCACCACCAGGTCGCAAAAGCTTTTGAGGTGCGTGTGCTTCTCGCTGATCGGCTTGCCGACGCCTTCGATGTCGACCACCGACGCGATTTCGGCCTGCGGATGCAACGCCAGCAACTCAATGATATTCGCGCCGCCAAACCCCCCGGCGCCGATGACGCGCGCTCGGATCAATGCCGTTCTCCTTGATGCGAAGGTTGCGCGGCGCGGATTGTCTGGCCCGTGCGGGCGAAAGGCAAACGGAATTCAATCAAAGCGCCGTTCGAGTAGCGCCGGCTGTCTAGCCGGCAATCGGGCGGCATGAGTCAAATCGAAGAATGACCGGCTAGACAGCCGGCGCCACTTTGACGGCACGGCTATGCGTTTCTCAACCGTTTGAGGAGTTTGTCGTAATCGGCGTGGGACCCGATCCAGAACCAAGTGATCTCGTCCCCCTCGACCAATCCGGCCGCGCGATAATTCGCGCTGATTCGGACCGAGAAAACGGGCCGGGTTGAGTGAATACGCTTGAAATGCAAACTCGCGTAGTACGGGTCTTTGAGGAACAACCCGTACGCCTCCCTCGCCTGCTCTTTGACTTCCGCCGGCAGACGGGCGTAGCATTTCCAGAACCGTTTGGTCGTCGTCGAGGTCAAAGTCGGTTTGGATCCAAGGGCATCGTCTCGCCTCGGCGCTTTTCTGCCGCGGCCTCGTCCGCCAGTTTCTCGAGGACGTCTTCCGATTCCGCGAACGCTCGCGCCCATTTCTGCTCGCTACGGAGTTCGTCGAGCACCCACTTGGCCAGCGCATTCTGCTCGACTTCTGGCAGTTTGGATGCTTCCTCGAAAGCCGTTTTCAGCAGGGTGGTCATCAACCGCCTCCCCTCTCCCGCCCGTGCAAAGTGACAAACACCAACCTCCGGAGCGAGAGGAATGTCGCGCCGGCGCGGCATCCGCTCTCCCGGTTCCCTCATTTGATCGTATTTCGATCATCGATCTACATCAAGGGCTTCCTTGCGGTTGCCGGCCCCATTGTTCCGATGAAAAACGCCCGGCTGGCTCCCCCCGCCGGGCGTTCAGGCAATCCAATCATGCCGCAAGCTCGCGGCCCGACGTGCACATCGGCGAACGAGAAGTCGCCGGCCGGCGCTACTTGACATCGACCGCGGCTGTCGCGTACTCGCCGGCGGTCGCGGCGTCCCATGCCACGCCGCGCAGGAAGAGGTCGTAGCGGCCGGGCGAGGGAAGTGCCAGGTCCACGCGGCCGTTGAGGAAGTCCGTGGCCGGGTACATCACAAACTGCCAGAGCGATTGGCCGCTGGGTCCGCCGACGGCGACCCAATTGCCCGCCGTTTCGCTCCAGGCGATGATCTGATCGTGCCACGTGCCGTAAATCTCCGGCGACCAAGTCAGGCGCGCCTGAAGGCTCCCTAGATCGGCGGCCTGGACGTTGCGCGGCGCGTGGGGCGTTCCGCCATAGACGATGCCGGTCCACGGGTTCGCGCAGGGGAGCCAGGCGCCGTCCGCGTATTGGCTGGAAATCCAGACGTGATAGGCGCCGGAAAAGCCCAGGTCCATCGGGCCCGAACTGGCCGAGGACGGAAACGGAAGCCACATGGTCGCCTGCCAGAACCGTTTGACCCAATCGGCCTGGTAGACGTCCCACGCGAAGCCGAGGAATTGCGCCGGCGGTTGAGCGTCGTTCGACCACGCCAGTTGCGCCGCGCCATGGCCGCTTTCGCCGACGGAGGAAAGCGACGGCGCGGCCTTGGCCAGGACGTAACTCTGACATCCCAGGCCGCCCGCGACGTTCGCGTACGAGCGCGAGGGCGGAGAAAAGGCGCAATTCGGCTTGGCGGGCGCGGCCAGGCCCGACCAGCCGGACGCAAACACCGACCGGTAAAATCCGCGTTCATCGGTGACCGGAGCGCCCGGCAGGCCGTTCAGCGCGACTCCGGCGACGGGCGCGCCGCCCGGGGTGCGAACCCAGCCGGAGATCGCGCCGGGCTGCGCCATCGCGTTGACCGCCTGGGCGATGGGGCCGACGAGATCCTTCGCCGCGTCAACCTGGAAGAACGCCCCGGAGGTCGCGTCGGCCAACGCCTGGAAGGAGGCCGCCGCCGCGGCATTCGTTCCCACGGCGATCGAGTAAACCCGCACGCGATTTGTCTCGTCCGCCTGAAGCGGCGCAGGCGCTGCGGCCGGCGCGGCGGCAGAGGCGATGTCCGCCAGCGTATAGTTGGTGAACGGCTCGGGGTCGTGGGGCGGAGCGTTGCCGATCAGGACGATGGCGCGCATCACATCCTCGCCGGAGCGCCATCCGCCCAGCGTGCCGCCCTGGATGCAATGCAACAGGGCCGAATAGACGGATTGAGGAACGTCGCCGCCGCCGGCCGTCGTCAGGGACGCCAGCGCGGCCGCCGCGGCGGAATGGCCGCCGGTGAACGGCAGGACGTCGCGAACGGCGTAATCGCCGGGGGCGCCGTACGGGGCGTTGGGGAAATCCCGAAAATCCACCACCGCGACGCGGGCGTCGGGATTTCTCCGGGCGACCCCCTCGGCGATGGCCTGCGCGCCATCCTTCAACGCCTTGACGCCGTCGGCCATGGCAAGCGAGGTGTCGATGCAGAACACGAGATCCAGGCGCGGGGCGGTGGGGCCTTCGAATCGGACATTGTTGATTCGCACGTGGCTGTCGACGATCAATCCTCCGCCGGCGAGGGCGAATTCCAGAGTGACGACTTTGTCCTTCCACGAAGACACGTCCAACGCATGATCGACCCAGTCGCCGGTGGAACGCAAATCGACCAGGTCGGTACGGTCGGCCAGCAGGCTGCCGTCGCGCGCGTCGCGGATGCGGACGTGGAGTTGGTCGTCCGCCGAAGCGTCGTCGACCCGCGCCCCGAACCGAAGAAACTGGGCATACGGGGGAATGACCATAGGATTGTGCGTTCGGCTGGCGTTGTTCCAACCTAACTGCAGCGTCCAGTCGCCGAACTCGTCCACGTCGCTGTTGTCGGAATAGCCGTTTCCGCCTCCGCCCTGGTGGGTCCAACCGGGAAGACTGCTCGAATTGGCGCTGAACACGACGGCGCCAGCGAGGATCAGCGCCCGTAGAGTTCCCCAATCGAACGAGCCGTTGCAGACGCTTTCCGGCTCTCTGACCGGGGCGGGGGCGCCCGTGGGGACGGCCAGACGCTGTTGTTCGGGATGCGCGGCCCAGTAGTAGCCGTACGTCGCGGCGGCCGCGCCGACCGTGTCGGTGTACCAAGAATACACCTCGAGGTGATCCATGGTGGGGTAATCGGGCGCAATCCGCGGGTCGGGGAATTTCACGTCGTAGGCGCCGGACACCGGCTCGCCGACGAATACGCACTCGGGAAGCCCCTCCAGGGAAATGCGGGTGCCCAGGCCGTAGTAGTTGTCGACCAGGCCGACGCCGTCCCAGGCGAGGACCGGCCCGGCGGCCGCCAGCAAGTCGCCGACGCCTTCGGACACCGTGCCGCCGTTCTCCCAATCCAGGTTGGTCAACTGGTCGACCCGGTAGCCGTGATAGAGCAATCGTTGCGCCGCCAAGCAGTTGGCCATCGTCCCGCGGCTGTGGCCGACGAAATGCAGGTAGTCGGAATGCACGAGATCATTCTTGACCAGCAGGGTGAACAGAGCGTCGCCCGCCGACACGTCATAGCCCTTCTGAAGGAGGCCCGATTCGGCCGACCAATCGAAGAGGATGATTTTGTGCGCGCCGCTCTGGGACTGCTGCGTCAATTGCAGGGCGCCGGAGTCCTGGTCGTGCCTGTAGATCGCGGCGCCGCCGGGCCGGTTCTGCCAGTAGGCGTAGATGGCGTTGGCCAAGTCCGTCAGTTCGATGCCGATGTCGACCACCTGCGCGCCGGGCGACAGGACGGTCACGCTGGAGGCGGGTTCGGCCGATTTCGCCGCGGCGCCGCGGGCCGCAGGAACAAACAAGCACGCGAGCACAGGAAGGAGCGCGCGGAACAGAAAGAACCGATGATTCTCCATACGAATCCCCCGACGAACGAGGTCGCGAACCCCCACGGCGGCAATCCGGGCGACCCCGGGCCGCTCGCGCGCAACAGGCGGCCAGGCCTCGCACCGCGCGACCGCGCGAGGCGGCCAGGACGGAAGCCATGCGGCAAGGCATTTGCCCAGGTTTCCCACAAACTGTCCAGGCCCATTGGCGGATTCGGGGAAGGGGGCGCAACTCCCGAAATCGGGAGAAGGCCACCCGGGAAAGGGGCGCGCGAGCGCCTCCCGCCGCGCCGCTCGTCCCGGGGAAAACGGCGTTGCGTGTGGCGTGGACAGTCTTGTCCACGCGTTTGTCCAGCATCGCGTAGCGTGCGCGGACAACGGTGTCCACGCCACAAGAGCCGAAGAAGCTGCGCGGCGGGATGCGCCCGGGAAATAGGCGACTGTCCCCATCGGCTCGGGAGATGCGCCCAATGCAAGGCGACATTGGACATTCGGTTCGCGGCGGGTCAGAGTCGACGGATGAAGCCGCCGCGTCCGAACCCCACGCCGCTCCTGGCCGCCCCGGCGGAAGGAGCGGTGTTGCTCGTCGACAAGCCGCGCGGGCCGACGTCGCACGACGTGGTGAACCGCCTCCGCCGCGTCTTCGGACTGAAGCGCATCGGCCACGCCGGCACGTTGGACCCGATGGCCACGGGCCTGCTCATCATGGCGCTGGGGCCGGCCACGCGGCTCCTCCAGTTCCTTGCCGGGATGGACAAGGAATACGAGGGCGAGATCACCTTCGGCGCGGTTTCGACCACCTACGACGCGGAAGGCGAGATCCGGCTGGTCGCGGACGCCCCGACGCCGCCCCGCGAGGCCGTCGAGCGCGCGATGCGGCGCATGGAAGGCGAAATCGAGCAGCGCCCCCCGGCCTATTCCGCCATCAAGTCCCAGGGGCGAGCGCTCTACGAGTATGCGCGCAGGGGCGAGGAGGTCGAAACGCCCCCGCGGCGCGTGCGGATCGAGGAGTTTCGGCTGGCTGACCCGCAGGCGGCGCAAGCGCCGCCGATTTGGGCGCCGCCGCGCCTGCGGTTCGCGTGCCGAGTCTCCAGCGGCACGTATGTCCGCTCCATGGCCCACGACCTGGGACAAACGCTCGGCTGCGGCGCCTATCTGTCGGCGTTGCGGCGAACGGCGATCGGACCGTTTCGCGTGGAGAGCGCCGTGGCGCTGGAGACGTTGGAAGCGAATCCGGATTCCGCCCGCGCGGGATTGCTGCGTCCGGCCGAGGCGCTGCCGCAGCTGCCGCGGATCGAGATCGGCGGCGCGGCGGCGCGGCGGCTGGAGCATGGGGGGGCGTTCACGCGGGAGGACATTATTGGACGGGCTGGAGGGGGTGGAGGGGGTGGAGGGGGTGGACAGGGCGAGTTGCCGCCGGGGCCGGGGGTGGTCGCGGCGGTCGTCGAGCAGTGCCACGACGATAAGGGGATCATCTGGCCCGTCTCCGTCGCCCCCTATCAGATCCTGATCCTGGCCCTGAACCAGGACGATCCGAAGATCGCCGATACCGCCCAATCTCTCAATGACCGCCTGGAAGGAGAGGGGAGGGAAGTC
>JAPLSS010000675.1 GCA_026398515.1 Candidatus Sumerlaeota bacterium
CCTGCGCGAAGCGCTTTGGAGTGCGGCAGCTTGCTGCCGCTTTTGCCTGGAAGGACGGCCATGGTGCGCATGCCGACAGGAAAGCGGCAGCAAGCTGCCGCACTCCAAAGCGCTTCGCGCACTGATCAGCCGACTTCCTCAACCCCGTTCTCCGTGTCCTCCGTGTCTCCGTGGCGATTGGCTGTTCTTGTTGTCAAACGCCTGAAGGCGGGACTACGAACTCTTGCTCCTGGGATTCGCCGCTTTGCCGCCCGATCTCCTCGAGCGGCGGCGCTTCTCCTCGTCCTTCATCATCTTGTATTCGAGGCTGTCCACCAACGCGCGCCAGGAGGCCTCGATGATGTTCTCCGACACGCCGACCGTGCCCCAGCTTTCCTGGCCATCGGTCGAGTTGATCAACACGCGGATCTTGGCCGCCGTGCCCGCTTCGGCGTCGATGATGCGCACCTTGTAGTCGGCCAGCTGCACCTTGGCGATCTCGGGATGCTTGGCCGCCAGCGCGCGGCGCAGCGCGCGGTCCAGCGCGTTGACCGGCCCGTCGCCCAGCGCCGCTGCGTGGACGTGCTCGCCCTCGACGTCGAGCCGCACGGTGGCCTCCGAGATCGGCTCCTTGTCGTTGTCGCGCCGCTCGACGATCACGCGCCAGCCGTGCAGCTGGAACCGGCTCTTCATGCGCTTGAGCAACTTGGCCAGCATCACCTCGACGCTGGCCTCGGCGGCCTCGAACTGGTAGCCCTCGTTCTCCAGGTTCTTGATCCGGTCGAGCAATTCGAGCGCCTCGGGCGAATCGGCGTCGAAATCCTCGATGCCGCGCTCCGCGATCTTGTACACCAGGTTGCTCTTGCCCGACTGATCGCTGACCAGGACGCGGCGCTGATTGCCCACGCTCTCCGGCTCGACGTGCTCGTAACAGCGCGGGTTGCGCATGATGGCGCTGACGTGAATGCCGCCTTTGTGGGCGAAATTGCTGCGGCCCACGTAGGGCTGGCGCGGATCGGGGACGATGTTCGCCAGTTCGGCCACCTGGTGCGCGAGCGTCGTCAACCCGCGCAGAGCGGATTCCTTGACCGTCTTCAGGCCGTATTTGAGGGCCAGGTTCGGGATCACCTGCACCAGGTCGCAGTTGCCCGTGCGCTCGCCGATGCCGTTGATCGTCCCTTGGACGTGCGTGGCGCCCGAGGCCACGGCCATGATCGCGTTGGCGACCGCCATCCCCGCGTCGTTGTGCGTGTGGATGCCGAGGGGCGCGCCGACCCGCTTGCGCACCGCCTCGAGGATCGCCGGGATGTCGGTCGGCATGGTGCCGCCGTTGGTGTCGCACAGCACGATGCGTTCGGCGCCGGCTTCGGCCGCGGCTTCCAGCGTCTTGAGCGCGTAGTCCGGATTCGCCTTGTAGCCGTCGAAGAAGTGCTCGGCGTCGTAAACGACCATGCGGCGCTTCGACTTCAGGAAGCGCACCGAATCGGCGATCATCCGCAGGTTTTCGTCCAGACTGGCGCGCAACGCATCGGTGACGTGCAGGTCCCACGTCTTGCCGAAGATCGTGGTGACCGGCGCGTGCGAGTCGACGAGGAGGCGCAGGTTCGTGTCGTCTTCCGCCTTGATTCCCTTGCGGCGCGTCGAGCCGAACGCCGCCAAGCGCGCGTGTTTGAGGCTCAGGCGGCGCGCGGCTTTGAAGAAATCGACCGCCTTGGGGTTCGACCCCGGCCAGCCGCCCTCGATGTAATGAATGCCGAAGTCGTCGAGAAGGCGGGCAATTCGCAGTTTGTCCTCCAGAGTGAAGGAGATGCCTTCGGCTTGCTCGCCGTCGCGCAAGGTGCTGTCGTACAATTCGATAACTCTCGTCATCGCCGTTCTCCTTTCCCCTGGAATGACGTATTCCGGCGGCGCGCCGGAACTCGAAACCTTATGGTGGGCCTGGATTCAAGGCAAGGAAGAAAAGGGTTGACGGACGGGGCAGAAAAGCAGCGCCGGCTGTCTGGCCGGTAATCGTTGTTTCCGCGCCAACACGCGGCAATTGCCGGCTGGACACACAACGCTACGCTTCGGACGCGCAGACAGGTCCGGGCCTACTCGTACCGGTTCCACGAGCTTTGGACGGCTGAAAGATGCGGCAGCTCGACGCGAACGCCGATCGGCGTCGATAGCGCCCACGCGCCGTGAGGGTCGACGATCCGGGCGCGAACCCACGTCGTTTCGCAGTCCGAACAATCCCTCGGGCAGGTCTTGTTCGTCGTCGGAGCGGTCTCGAACGCATCGTCGCCGTCCACATCCCATTCCACGGTAAGTTGGCTGGCGGCATCGTCGGGATCGGTGGTGGCCTCGGCGACCATCGAGACCGGCTCGTTCACCAGCGTCCTGGAGGGCCGGATGCGGACGAACGGCTTGGGCGCGCAGTTGTAGCCGCTCTGCGAGACGATCGTCGTTGCGGCGTCGCCGTGATTGCCTTGCGTATCATAGACGACGACGGTGTGGGCGACGCTTTGCCCGGGATCGTGCCACGCGGTGGAGAATGTCCGATCCACACTCGTGCCGGACAAAGGCATTTCCTCGACGGTTTCGGCGCCTTTTCTCAGCAGGGCCGCCGCCAGGCCTCCGGCATCGTCCGCCGTGAAGCGGATCTCGAGTTTGCCGTTGACTGGCGCGACGTTCCCCGAGGTCAGAATCGCAACGAATGGTTTCACATCGTCGTTGTAGGCTTTCGGGCCGTTGAAATAGCGGCTGACGTTCAAGGCCAGGGCGCTGGCGTATTCCAGGCGGCACTCATTGTCGAGATAGCGCCGCGGATACGCCCATCCCCGCACGCCGCGCAGCCCGTTGAACATCAAATTGCCGCATGCGTTTATGTCGTTCCGGTAATCATGCCACAAGCCGAAGGCATGGGCCGCTTCGTGAACGATGACTCCGTGCGCCGTGGAGCTGACTCCGCTGCACGTTCCGCCCTCGAACGACGCGAACGTCAGGTTCTGGACCATGGGATACGGGCCGACCCCGGGTTCGACAAGACCGCCATAGGCGCGATCATCGACCAGGTAGTCCTCCGTGGCCATCGCCAGCCAGAGGCCGCAGGTGACGGCCAGGCCGGGGTCGTCCCCCGAGCCGTTTGACGAGCCGCCGTTGTAGATTCCCGTTACGGAGCCGTCGGGGTTCATCGTATGGATCTCGCCGACGATGCACCAGACCTGCTTTGGGCTCATCACCGGCAAACCCGCATTCTGCGCCGCCACGCGCAGCCGGTTGAATGGATTCGCGGCATAATAGCTATCGACGTTGGGCGCGTTGACCACGTGGATCATCGGCCGGTCCGATCCCTCTTCCTTCTCAAACTCGAATGTCTTGGGGCCGAACCCGAAGCGCTCCATTTGGTCGCGATACCACTCCTGCTCCTGCAGGATGTTGTGCTGGAACTTCTCAACGGCTCCGGATTGCGCGACGCTATTCGACGGAACGAGATAGCAGGCCCGCACCACGTGATCCGGCAGGTCGGCCCGGGGCATAAAATCGGGCGGCATGTGCTTGC
>JAPLSS010000715.1 GCA_026398515.1 Candidatus Sumerlaeota bacterium
GATCGCCGACGGCCTGGCCGTGTTCGGCGCCCGCGACGGATGGGTGTATGCCGTTCGCGCCGCGGACGGCCAGTTGGCGTGGCGGCTCCGGGCCGCGCCCGCCGAGCGCTGGCTGGTGTCGTACGACCGGCTGGAGTCGCCGTGGCCGGTCTCCGGCAGCGTGTTGGTGGAAAACGGCCCCTCGGCAGGCTCGGGGCAGGCGGTGGCCTACTGCGCCGCCGGCCGCACCTCGTATCTCGACGACGGCATGACGTTGTGCAAGATCGAACTGGCCACCGGGCGGCTCCTCGCGGAGAAGACCTACTACAGCCGCGACCCCGACTCCGGCCGCCCCGTGAACCTCTATGAGCCGCGCTACACCGACGTGCTGGGCGGGCGCGAACTGCCGGGACTGCTGCCCGATGTGCTCTCCGCCGACGCCGCGAACCTCTACATGCGCGGGGTGGCCATCGGGCGGGACCTGGCCATCCAGGAGGAACAGAACCAGTCTCACATCTATTCCTCCCTGGGGTTCCTTGATGATTCGTGGTGGGAGCGCTCCTATTGGATCTTCGGCGAGCACTTCTACTCCGGCCTGGCGGCCCGGTTCGTCGCCGGCTTCCGCGCCCCCGCCGGCAAATTGCTGACCGCGGACGACCAGACCGTCTACGCCTACCTGGATTCCGATTTGGCCAAGGGCCTCATGATGAAAACCCCCGGGCTGTTCGCGGAAAGCAAGACCCCGGCTCTGACGGAGAAAGTTATGAAGGGCAAGACGCAGGCCGGCAAGGGCAAGTTGCGCAACGTGTCGACGGCCACTGTGGCGCCCGCATGGTCGGTCGATACGCCGTTCTATGGGGTGTCCATGGCCATCGCCGGCGACACGCTCTTCGTCGCAGGCCCCCAGCGCGGCAACGAAGTGGAAGCCGCGCAATACCTGGCCGAATGCCCCACCAACGAGTGCGTTCCGCCGCCGGTGGCGCAGAGCGCGCTGGACGCGTTCAACGGAAAACAAGGCTCGACGATCTGGGCGGTGAACAAGAGCGACGGCGCGCAGCGGGCCGCGTTCCGCCTGGAGTCGCGTCCGGTGTTCGACGGCCTGATCGCCGCGCAAGGGCGGCTGTTCATCACCACGACCGACGGCAAGGCGCTCTGCCTTGGCCCCGGCGCCGCCCAGCCGCTGCCTCCCGCGGGCGACTCCGCCGCCGTCTCTCCGTCTTCGGATTCGTCCGCTGGCAAATCCCCCGCCTCAGCGAATTCCCGGAAAGCGTCCAAAGCCGACAAACCCCGGAAAGAGGGCGGAAAACGGCGCGCCAGCCGCGACAAAGCGGCGTAAGGGGCCATGAAGCGCGGCGTGGCGATTCGCGGGAGGCAGACGGCGGCAGCGATCGGTTGCCTATCCTCCCGCGGCCGCCGTTTCCCCAGGAATCGCCGACGATCCCAGCGAAATGGCTGAAGCCGCCGCTGCAGTTGCTGGCCTACCACATGGCCGTCCTGCGCGGCTGCGACGTGGACAAGCCG
>JAPLSS010000547.1 GCA_026398515.1 Candidatus Sumerlaeota bacterium
ACCAGGCGGCGGTGGCGCGCGGCCTGCTGACGCTCGACGATCTGGAGGCGATCCATCGGCGCATGGCCGATCTGCTCGCCGACGAGGCCGGCGCGCGCCTGGACGCCGTCTACTTTTGCCCTCACCATCCCGACCCGGCCGAGCCGACGCGCGTCGCCGAATTCTGCCTCTTCTGCGAGTGCCGCAAGCCCGCGCCCGGGATGCTTCTGCGCGCCGCGCGGGAGTTGAACCTCGACCTGAAGCGTTCGTTCCTCATTGGCGATTCGACGCGCGACATTCTGGCCGGCCAGCGCGCCGGCTGCCAGACCGTGCTGTTGATCGGGGTGGGCCACCGCGGCCGGGACGCCCAGTGCGTGACGACGCCCACTCAGTTCGCCGTCGACCTGCCCGAAGCCGTGGAGTGGGTCCTCTCGCGCGCCGGGAGCTCGGAGTGACGCCTTCAGGCGTTCCACGACGCCGCCTGAAGACCAGATGGCGCCATAAGTTTTGCCAGGGCGATCCAGAGCAGGGCCGATCGGCGAATCCGCGCAAACCCTATGCCGCCATAGCGGGCGTCACTCCGAAGTCCGCATGCGAATTTTTGTTGCCGATTTCGCCGAGGCTGCCTCTTAATGACGGATGAAACGCGCTGAGCCGATTCCGCGGACGGCGCTTCATGAAGAGGAGCCGTGCGCCCCATGTCCCCTCCCCCGGAATGCCGCCTGCTGGTCATCAACGAACGCCAGAGCCTGGAGTTCCTGTTTTCGCAGCCGTTGACCATCGGCCGCGACGTGGTCAACACGCTGTCCTTGCGCGACAGCGAGGCCTCGCGCCATCACGCCGTGTTGGAATTCGCCGCGGGGGAAGACGGCGCGCCGCAACTAAAGATCCGCAACCTCCAATCGCTCAACGGCATCTTCGTCAACGGCAAACAGGTCGACGAGAGTTTGCTCAACGCCGGCGACGAGGTGGTCGTCGGCGCGACCGTTCTGCTCGTCTCCCCCGACGCCGGCGTCGACCTGGAGGATTGCCTTTCGCCGAAGGGGATGAAGATCTTCCGCCGCATTCAGGCGCCGAAGGCCTTCACGCCCTCGGTCCCGATGTCCTTCACGATGGACGAACTGAGGGCGCTCGTCGACGCGGAGCGCGAGAAGGAAGTCGGGTCCGCTTGCTGGACGCCGAAGAACGCCTCCATTCTGATGCGCGCCGTCGTGGACTTGAGCGAAGCCCAGGTCGACCAGGAGTTCTTCCAGACGGCGCTCGAAGCGGCGCGCGCGTTGATCGGCGGCGAACGGGGCGTGGTGATGACCGTCGAGCCGCACGGCAAGGCGCTCGGCATTCGCTCCATTCTCTCGGAAGAGGACGGCCGGCCCATCGTCATCAGCAAGAACGTCATGCGCATCCTGATCAAGGGCGGCCGGGCGCTTTACAGCCCCGATGTGCCGTCCGACGACCGGCTCTACGATTTCGAAAACGAGCCGGAGGAAAGCGTTCCGCACAGCCTGGCGGCGGTCCCGCTGGCGTGCGAAGGGAAGCCGGTCGGTTTTCTGTATCTCGATTCGCAGAAGGCGGAGGTCTCGTACTCGCGGGAGCAGCTGGCCCTGCTGTCGCTTCTCGTGCGGCCCTGCGAGCGCCTGGCGGAATTGAAGCAGTTCATTCCGCTGCCGCAGTAGCCACAGGGAACCGCTCTCATTGGCACAGCGCGGCGCGCCAGAGGTCCTGGGTTCGCGTCAGCGCGCCATAGACCAAGGGGCCGTAAAACACTCCGCACCGCTCCGGCGGCAGCGCGGCGGCAGCGGCCCGGAACCGCTCGTTTTGCGCCAGACTCGCCGCGCCGGAGGAGAGGCGATCCAGCGCCGCCGCCACCGCCTGCGAGTCGCTCGAGGCCACAAGGAATCCCGCCGGCGACAGGGCGAACGCGAACGGCGGCAAGTCGACGTCCACGGTGTTCGCCGACGCCATCGGCTTCCAGACCCGCACGCCGCGATATTCCGCCGCGCCCAGCCGAAACTGGAGGATCGGGCTGACGCAGTTGATCGCCCGCGACAGCGCCTGCTCCAGCCGCGCGCCCTGCCGGGCCTCGATCAGGATCGTCGCGGGGCCGCCCGGCCGCGCGTAGGCGGCGATCTCCGGCCCCAGCGATCCAATCACGTCCGTCTCCAGATTGACTCCGGCTTGCGCCTCAATCGCGGCGACTTGCTGATCGAAGAGCGCCTTGTAGAGGGGCGCCACCTGCGTGAACGTCTCCAGGAAGCCGCCCCACGCCTCCTTCCATCGAATGCCCAGCGACCCATAGGCCAGCGCGTCGGCCGGGACGAGGCCCGCCGTGCGGTTTTGCGTCGGCTCGATGGCGAACAGGCAGCGCGCGAGGCCTTGCCGACTTGCGCTCGGCGAGTAAACGCCGAGATGGGCTTCGACGCGCCCGCCGCTGAGCCGCAGGCCGAGGGCCGCCGCGTTCAACGACTCCAGATGCAGCCCGTCCCAATCCACCCCGCTAAACCGCGGAAGAAACGAGTCGAGTTGGGGAAGAGAGAGCGCGCCGTCCAGGTAGATCCGCACGCTGCAATCCGCCGGCAACGAGGCGAACACCGCCCGGCGCCGCGGCGAGGATGTCGCGGCGCCCTGCCCCGCGCCTTGCGCCGCGGCGAGAAGGGTTTGCAGCGAGCCCGCCGCCCCGCGGGTGAACAAGAGGCAATCGCCCAGGAAGGCGTACTGAAACGAAACCGGGACTTCCTGAACCAACGGCAGGGCGGCGCTCTTGTCTTTCGAATCGCTGCCCGACGACTTGCGCTTTTTCGAGGAGTCGGGGATCGCCGCCGAACGTCGGACGGTGTATGTCACCGTGCGCACGCGCGCCCCGCCGACGGTCTGGTCCCTGCGCGTGGCGTCCGCGGGGGCGTTGAGCAGCGCGCGCTCAACCCATTCGCCGGCGCGCTGCGGGTCGCCGTTGCATTGCGCGATGAGGCCGAAATCGCCGCCCAGCGCGTCGCCCAACGACGCGAGGCCGTGCTTCATGTGCTTCTCGTCGAAGCGCGGACGGTTGAAGTAAATGACCGCCTGGCCGGGGAAGAAGGACTTGAAGCCCTGGAGCAGGGTCCGGCTGCGTTCGTCCGACTTCCCGCCCGCCAAACCGAGGAGCGACTCGAATCCGCCGCCTTTTCCGCCGCCTCCCAGGAGGAGCAGCGGCGAGGCGGCCATGGCTTGGTCGAGGGCCGAAACGCTGGCGCATTGCACCGCCAGTTGCGCGTCCGGCGGGACCCAATCGGCCAGGTCCGCCGCGCGGGCGGCGGACGGGTTCAGCCAAGAAGCGATGGCTCCTGGGAGGATGAGGAGAAGCGGACGCAAGTGGGGAAAACGACGAAGGGTCATGCGATTGGCCTTTCAGCATCTTCGGGATTCGCATGGAGAGCGAGACATGCACTGAGAGCAGTAACGCACAAACGGTCGTGGCGCAAGCGCCAGGAAAAACGAGTAGATCCTCCCTGCCCCTCGGCTTTCGCCTCGCGAGTCCAATTTCAGGCTTGATTCCGGCATCGAATTCGAGGACGATTTCCATGCCGAAACCAGAAATCCAAGGGATGTCCAATGAAACCCATTCAACTGGCGACCGATGTCGTCTCCGTGGGGGAGCTGAAGGTTCAAGCGGCCCGTCTATTCAAGCGCATCCATCAGGATCGCAGACCGATCGTGATCACCCAACACGGCAAGCCGGCGGCCGTGCTGCTCGCCCCCGAGGATTACGACCGCTTGGCCGAGCAAACGCGGTTCATTGAAGCGGTGCGCCAAGGCCTCTCGGATTCCGAGGCAGGGCGTGTCATAGCTGACTCCGAACTGGACGCGGACATCGATGCGGTCCTCGGACCGCGGAGGGTGAGATGAAGGTCCGATGGACCACGAGAGCTCGCGATGACCTACTCGAGATTGGACGTTACATCGCAGCGGATCGGCCAGAAGCGGCGCGGCGGTGGGTGGATCGGCTGCGCGCCCGGGCGCGGAAGGTTAGCCAGTTTCCGAGAGCCGGGTCGGTGGTCCCAGAGTTCGGCCGGGATGACATCCGGGAAGTGATCGTCGGGCGATACCGCCTGGTTTACCGTGTGGCGCGGCGCGAGATCCATATCCTCGCGGTTTTCGAAGGGCATCGGCTGATGCCCCTCGAAGGATGGTCCGGGGAAGAGAGCCACGAGCCATAGGGCAAGCGGGATGGATCCGGGCTGTCACAATGGCGGGCCGCTCGGCGCGAAGCGGGCTTTCCAACCTGCGCGGCGCCGATGCCGGTGCTGACGCTTGCGCTGGCGGGGAGGCGTGCGCCCCTCATCACAGCGCCACCCAGCGCCGCGTTTCCATCGACTTCAGAATGCCGTCCAGCACCCGTTGCGCCGCCAGGCCGTCCTCGAACGACGGGTAGTCCTTGGTGGTCTTGCGGATCGCGGCGGCAAAATCGTCGATGCAGGGGCGGCCGCTCTTGAATTGGCGAATGCGCGAGGTGGGCACGTCGGTCCACGGCAGGCAGGTCTTCCAACTCGGCAGGGTCGCATAGGGCGCGCCGCAGGCGATCTCCAGCTGTTCGCCTTGTTCGGAGTACACGCGCGCCGTGCCGGTGGCGCCGCCGACGCTGACGACGAGATGATTGCCGTGCGCGGGCTCGACCTGGCTCGTCTCGAACAGGCCGACGAACGAGCCGAAGTCGACCATGAACTGCGAGTCGCTGTCGGTGGTCACGCGCGCCGGCTTGCCGGTCTTCGGATCGATCTTCGTGTTCATGTGTATGTTGGCCACGCCGACCACGCGCTTCGGCTCGGCGCCGGTGATGAACCGCGCGGCGTCGACCATGTGCGACCCCAGGTCGCCCAGCGCCCCGTAGCCGGCCAGTTCCTTGCGGTTGCGCCAGACGAGCGGGCGGTTCTCGTCCATCAGGCCGCTTTGGAGGTACTTCACGTGAAGCCGGCGGATGTCGCCGAAATGGCCGCCGCGGACGGTCTCGCGCAGCAGG
>JAPLSS010000896.1 GCA_026398515.1 Candidatus Sumerlaeota bacterium
GCGGCCGCGGGCGCTGTCGATCGCCGAATTCCATGAAATGGACGACGCGGAACTGGTTTCCTCCATCCGGCGCTGGGCGCGCCACGACGATCCGGTCCTCAGCGACTTGGCGCGGCGTCTGCTGGACCGCCGGCTGTTCAAATCGATCGATGTCTCGCACATCGAAGACCCGCTGGACGGGCGGCTCCAACGCGGCCGCAAGGTGATCGAGGAAGCCGGCCTGGATCCAAACCACTATTTCCTGCGGGTGGAATCGTCCGACACGCCCTACCGCCCCTACGATCCCCAGCAGGGCCGCGGCGGCGGGCCGATCTACATCGAAGACGCCTCGGGGGTGTTGCGCGACGTCGAGGACCTTTCGCCGACCATTCGGGCGTTCAGCCTCGGCGCCTATACGCTGACGCGTATCGTTTTTCCCGAAGAGGCCGGCGGGGTCAACCTGCGCGAGCGCATGGCGGCGATCTTCCGCTGATCCTCGCTTCCCGGCCCCTACCCCCACGAGTTTCAGAAGACCTCAAGGACTCAAAGGACCCGAGGAAGACGCGGGGTCCTTCAAGTCCTTTGGGTCGTTAAGGTCCTTCGAAAAAAAGCGCCCCCGCTGTCGTCCAGCGGGGGCGCCGACTTCAACGATCCAGGAATGGAAGACATCGGACCCGCTATGCGCCGCGGAACTCGCGCACCAGCCGCAAAGCGTCGCAGAAATCGCGCAACGTGCCCTCGCCCAGGGGGGCGAAAATGTCGCGCAAAATGTTCACTTCCGGGGCCGTCGGCCTGTAGAGAGTCCACGTCTGCTTCGACTGCGCCAATTCGCACAAGCCCGCCGGGAGCCACTGGTTGCCGGCCACCGCCTGGCGCAGGTCCTCTTCCTTGCGGTACCGGGTGAAGTCCTCGTATTCCGGCCCTTTGCCCCCTTCGCCGGCCAGGCTTTCCCAGTCGCAGTACGCCTTGTACGGCTCCGGCAGCTTGTCCTGGACGTGCATGAGAACGGCGGTCTTCTTGTCGATGTTCATGTCCTCGGCCAGCCGAAGCCACAGATCCAGCGACGGCACGACGTAGCCTTTCTCGAACTTGAACACCGCCGGGCCGCTGATGCTATATCGCGAGCCCAGTTCGTCCTGTGTCAGTTTGAGTTTTTTGCGATGCCGATAAATCCTTTGCGCGATTGCGGTCCCCATAGTCCTGCTCCTTTTCCCGTCGGTTTATGATATGGATGCCACGGTGTTCCATCTCAGTCGTGCCCACGCTCGTTCCTCAGGACGCGGGAACGGCGTCCGGAGGAGGCTTTGCGCGGTCTTCCGCCGCGTCCGACTCCTTGGGCGAAGAGGACGCTCTCCATCGGTCGCGGGCTTCCATCAAGTCCCGCCGAATCCCCATGTCCTCCGGGAAAATCGCCGCCAGCCAATCCCGAGCCTCCCAACCGTCCTCTTCATGGCCTGAGCCGCGCGCGGCTGCCGCCCAGTTCCGCGCCGTCGGCCAGTGGTTCGAATTCAGCGTTCGAACCTTCCGGCAATCCGCGGCGCCCTGCTCATAGCGGCCTTGCGCAAAGCAAATCCGCGCGCGCAGGCTATAGCCTTCGGCCTCCCCCGGCAGAGCGCGGATCCAAGTCTCCGCGAGCGCCAACGCCGGCGAGGTCAGCCCATCCTCAAACATCATCGTCGCCTCGTTGAGGCGCGATTCGTTCTCGGGGCCAAGCCCCTGGCTCCACACGTTCCACAGCGCCTGCGCCGCGGCCCGCCGAAACGCCGAGTTCTCCGACCGCAGCCCCTCGACCAACGCCCGTTCCGGCCGGCAGCGATACAGGCCCTCCAGCGTGGCCTGCGACGGATTGGGCGCTTCCGCCCTCAAGCGCTCGACCCAGTAGGCGCCTTCCGCCGTCGTGGAGGCGAACGCCAGCGGCCGAGCGAACCGGACGGCCATCGCGGCGCCGCCCAGAATCTGGAGAATGAGCAAACACGCGGCTCCCGCCGCCGCCCGCCGCCACGCCGCCGCAACGGGGCGAATCCGCGCCCTGTGGCTCTCACCGCGCTGATCGGGAAATCGGTTGAAGGTCCTTCTCCTCCGCCAAATCGGCGGGCGCGCGAGAAAACTTCCCCCGCGGAAAGCCTCCCGCGACACATGCTTCGCCGCCGCCCCCCCGGCGCCATCCGTTGGATGACGGTTGGTATTCTCCGGCTTGCTGAAAATCTCCGGTTCGGAAACGCCTTATCCGAATAGGATAAACCGCTCTCGCCTTGGACAAACAGCCGCGACAAAACGCTTATCCTAGCTTTTCCGCCCTGATAAACTGATTGCATTTTGGACTCAGCTGCGAGCCTAAATCAACAACTAAAACGCGCCTTCGGAAGGCCAAGAGCCGCTTAAATGACTTTACAGGATATTCCCGGGACGGGAAGTCTTCCTCTTCAATGACGCCAAGGACGGTCCGCCCCGCACGAGGACGCCGCTCCGGCGAACTCCACTTGCCCGACCCGTTTGCCCGACCCGCCTTGCCTATTCAGCCGCGCCGCTGCGCTTGCCCGGCCATGACCAGCGGACCAAATCGTCGCTCCAGGCGATGCCCAGGGGGCACCAGGCGTTGATGACCTCGGTGGTTCGTGCCTTGCCCGGCCCCATGCCGTGGAAGAACATGAGATACTTGCCCACGCCGGGGATCCGGCGCGCGTCGAGGACAAACCCCGCGGTCAGGCGGTTCTCCGCCCACGGCCAATCCGCCTGCCCCAGAGTGATCGGCTCGCCGATGTCGCGCCAATGGACGAGGTCCGTCGAGCGCTTGACCCCGATGCCGTTGTGGGGCGAGTGGAAGACGACGTATTCGTTGCTGTCGACGAGGACGCAGACGTTCTCGCCGCAGTCGGTGTGGCCCATGAACGTCCAGTTTTTCAGATCGCGCGACCACGAGTAGCTCACGCCTCTTTGCTTGAAGAAGACCCACCACTTGCCCGGCTCGTCCTTGTCCTCGATCAGGTAGGGGTCGATCATGGCGCCCATGTCCTCGCGCGAGACGTTGGGCCCCTTGACACGGAGCAGTTCCGGCTCGCTCCAGTTCTCCAGATCCTGGGAGCGCATGGTGAAGACTCGCCCGAGCGGGCCGCCGAACCGCGGCGAATCGCCGGCGCGATAGTTGGGAATCGGATACGCTTGCAGGCACATCACCCACTCGCCGCCGAAGCGGATGACGTTGCCCGGACTGGAGTAGTTGAGGTTCTGGTCCTTTGGAGTGAGGATGCGGGGCGCGGTCCAGCGCAGGAGGTCGCGCGACTTGCTGAGGATGGTGTACCAGTAAATCTTGTCGTCTTCTTCGGTCAGCACGTAGGAGCAATAGAGGTAGAAGAGGCCGCCTTCGTAGATCACCGCCGGATCGCGGAAGGCCGTGCGGGCGTCTCCCTTGAGGAGGATGGGCGAGGTGAGTTGGGCCAGCAGGTTCGCCGCGGGCGACGCGCCTTCGCTGGCGCCCCGTGAATTCCGAGTGTCCATGGTCGTTCTTCCCTTTCTTCGAATTCCACCCGGCGCGAGTGTGCCTGACGCTAAG
Organism: Candidatus Sumerlaeota bacterium; assembly: GCA_026398515.1. Taxonomy (GTDB): domain Bacteria; phylum Sumerlaeota; class Sumerlaeia; order JAPLSS01; family JAPLSS01; genus JAPLSS01. Next base: position 3,530 of record JAPLSS010000896.1, read on the forward strand.
CTTTGTCTCCAGTTTTTCCCGCGGCCAGTCAAGGCTCATGGCCCGTTTTTGCGCTTGCTTCTCGTTTGTTTCTCGCTTCTTTGGCTTGCATGCGCTCCAATTAGGAATCATACTCAATTACGAGCGTTCCCCCGGGCTTGCGGTCCAACCGAATTCTCTACCGAAGGAAACGGGAAACTATGAGACGTGTTCTTATGGTCATTGCGATTGCGGTCTTCTTGGCTGCTGGATTGAGGACGCAGGCATCGGCCGCCGACTGGCCTACCTGGCGCGGCAACGCGCAACGCACGGCTGTCTCGCCGGAGGCGCTGCCCGACTCGCTCCGGACGCAGTGGGTTCGCGACCTGGGCGCTCCGGCGCCGGCGTGGCCTCCGACGCAAATGAAACTGCAATTCGACCTCAGCTACGCGCCCGTCGTCCTGGGCAAGACGATTTTCGTTCCCTCGATGACGAGCGACCGCCTCGCCGCTTACGACACGGACACCGGCGTGGAGAAATGGCGCGTCTACGCCGAAGGCCCGGTGCGGTTCGCCCCGGTGGCGTGGCGCGACAAGGTCTACTTTGTCTCCGACGACGGCTATCTCTATTGCGTGGACGCCGGGACCGGGGCGCTGCGCTGGAAAGTGCGCGGCGGGCCGTCGGACCGCAAGATCCTGGGCAACGGCCGGCTGATCTCGACGTGGCCGGCGCGCGGCGGCCCGGTCCTGAACGAGGGGACCATCTACTTCGCCGCGAGCATTTGGCCGTTCATGGGGACCTTCCTCTGCGCCGTCGACGCCGAAACGGGCAAGACGGTCTGGGCCAACAGCGGCAGCGGTTCGATCTTCATCCTCCAACAGCACTCCAGCCCGGCGTTCGCCGGGGTCGCGCCGCAGGGCTACCTCGCCGCGGCCCAGGACAAATTGCTCGTCGCCGGCGGGCGAACCGTCCCGGCGGCCTATGACCTGAAAACCGGGCAGCTTCTGTACTACAACCTGGCGGATCGTTCGCTCGGACGCAAGGACTGGGGCGGCTACGCGGCGGCGGCGCTGGGCGATTGCTTCGTCAACCTTCGCATGCCGGGACAAGACGAGCCCGGGGGCGCCCTTTACCGTTTGGCCGATGGCGAACTGCTCGCGCCGACCGAGGCGACGATCCTGGCGCCGGAGGGACTGATCGGCGTGCGGGGCAACCGCCTGACGGCTTATGCGCCGGAGCCGGGAAGCGCCGACGCCCCGCGCAAAGGCGGGCAGGGCAAAGCGGCGCAGGGCGGAAAGGCCGGCGGCGCGGCGCGAGGCGAACTGTGGTCCGTCGAACTGCCCGGCGGCATCGAGCGCGCTTTCGTGAAAGCCGGGCCGCGCGTCTATTGCGGCGGCCCGGGCATGGTCGTGGCGGTTGAACTTCCCGCCGCCTCCACTCCGTCCCCTTCGTCCACCTCGTCCGCTGAGCCGCCCCAACCCCCCGCCTCTCCCGCGAA
>JAPLSS010000841.1 GCA_026398515.1 Candidatus Sumerlaeota bacterium
TGTCCTTCCAGCGGTCGGTGGATTCGGCGGGAAACGCTTCGGCGCCGGGATTGAGGATCGCGAACCACTCCGCGGGCGAGGCGAGGGCTTGGCGCAACGCGTCCAAACCGCGCAGTTCGACGACTTGAAGGCCGGCTTTTTGGGCCCACGGCGCCTTGCGCAGATCGGCGATCCAACGCGCAAGAGGAGAAGCGAGTTTGGCGCCGGGCTCTCCGCCGCGCTGAAACGAGATGACTCCGATCTGTTTAGCGGAGGAGTCAGGCGAAGCGCCGCGCGCATGGGCCAGCGTGGCGGACACGAGGAGGAACTGCCGCGAGTAGTCTTCGAGCGCCAGCATCCCGCCGAACCGAAACAGCCAGCCCGTTCCGCCGAGATGGTAGCCCGTCAGCCACGGCCCGTGTTCGCTTTCCACGAGGCACAGATCGAACGTCCCATTTTGCGGACAGCGGTTGGCGCGGGCTTTCCAGCGCGCGATCGGCGCCGCCGCCTCGCCGCCCAGCCACTCCTGCCCCTGCGCCGTCACGCGCAGCGGCACGGGCGCGTCCTGCACCGGGCGCATCTGGCAGCGGTCGCCGGTGAGAAACTCAAAGCCGGCGGGGCCGATCGTCTTGCGCTCCCACCCGCCGAGGTTCGCTCGAAAGAACTCTTTCGTGAATCCGACGCCGAGGCGGTGCGGGACATACAGGGTTTCGACGTTCTCGCCCTCGAAGCATAGTTCCTTGGGAAAGACGAATTCCAGCGCCGCGCCTTCCTTCATTTGGATTTCCGCGCGCCAGTCGAGCGAATCCTCGTTGACCTTCACGGTCAGGCGCACGTCCGCCTGCGGTCCAGTGTAACGCAGCCGCAGCTCGCGATCCTTGTCGTTCCCCTCGCAGGCGAAGTTGCATTCGTCGCTGGCCGCCGAATAGGCCGTGGACTCGATGGCGGGCGCGTCCTGGCGTTCGATAACCCAAAGAGGGCCGGAGCGTTGAAACAGGGCGCCGGCGCCATGCGCGTCTTCCAGCGACAGGAGCGATCCGTTCTCGGCGCTCAGCGCGAGCCGGCAGAACGGGGTGGAGAGGATCAGTTGATGGTTCTTCTTCTCAAACATCGCCGGAAAGCCTTGGGAAGGGGAGAGGACAAGCCCCAGAGCCAGCACGCCCCATATCCAACGGGAGAGTCTCATGGCGCGGGTTCCTTTGTGTTGTATGTGATCCCGGAAAGGATGGAAATCAGGCGTCTTCTGTATGGAGTCCCGCCTTCAGGCGGAATGTATGCAATCGAAGCAACTCCCCAGCGCAGGCATTCCGCCTAAAAGCGGGACTACGAACTCAAGAGAGTTCATTTAAGAAGCGCCGGTCACGAGCCGGCCGCGAGGGTCGGGGACGAGGCCGGCGCTCCGGCGGCCGTCTTCAGGTCCTCGATCGACAGGCTGGAGACGCCTGGAAGCCAGCGAAACTTCAGCACATTCATCAGCGACGACCAAAAATCCTCTTCCTCTCCCTGGGCCGCCTGCGCCACGGGCTGTTGGGCTTCTTTCCCCCGGCCCGGCGCGGCCGGCCGGCTCGCCGCGGGCTGGCCTCCCGGGGCCGCCGGCGACCCTTCCGCAAGCTTCAGGGACTCTTTCGGTTTCGGTTCCCCGGACGGCGCCGGCCGCGGCTTGATTTTGGACAGGCGCTTTAGGGTTTCCGCGGCGAACTCGCCGAGAAACCCCGTCGTGTCCCAGGTCACCTCCGTCATCGTCACGAGGACGAAGCGCCGCCCGCCGGCGGTGGTGATGATCGCCGTGTCGTGGCTCGTCTCCGAGGTGTAGCCCGACTTGCCCCAGATCGTCGTGCCGTCGGGCAGCGTGTCTTGGAAGATCTTGCGGTAGCCGTCGCGCCGGCGGTCTTTCGAGTCGCGCTTCATCAGCGCGCGCATCGTGTCGCAGTCGTCTTTCGCGCCGATTTGGTCGGTGGCGATAAGATAGAGAAAGTCGGCCATGTCGATCGCGGTCGTTCGATTGTGATGAGTCGTGGCGCCCTTGCCGCTGAGATCGCCGGTCATCAATTGCAGGTCGCGCGGCGTCGGCGCGCCGTCCCAGGTGCCCTGGTCGGCGTTCGTGTGCTCCAGGCCCAGGCCGCGCAGCCAGCGGTTGACGGCGTCGCGCTTCTCGGCGAACTCCTTGAACTCCTTGGCGGACAGGCGGTCGCCGCCGGCGGTGCCGCACAGTTTGTTGAGAACCTGCACGGTCGCCGGATTGGAGCTGACGCCGATCATGTACTTGATCTCGGTCATGATGCTGGGCGTCAGGTCGAACTTGCCCTCGCGCGCCCAGGCGAACGCCGCGCCCATGTAGTAGGTCTTCACGATGCTGGCCGGATACATCGGCTCGTCGCCGCGCCAGGCGCCCATCAACGGTTCGCAAGGCTTGTCCACGTAGCCCATGTCGATGACCGCCGCGGCGACGTGCTCCGGCCGGTGCTTGCGCGAGTATTCGGACGTCAGGTCCTTGACGATGTCGGCCATCATCTCGTCCAGCCGCTCGTCGCGCCGGGGAAGCGGGCTGTGCTTCGGGCGGGGCGGCGTCTTCGGCGCCGTCGCCGCCGGAAGGGCCTGCGCCGCGATCATCAGGACCGAGACGAATGCCACGGATCGGAAGCGTGTACGACGAACGGAAGGCAAGGACATCATGAAAACTCAATCCATCCAGGCGCTCAGGCGCGCCGCGAAGATCCACCAGCCCAAAACACGCCTGGAGAACGTAGCGAATTGCATGCCGAGGCTCAACCCCCAAAATCGAATGCGGAATGCAGAGCATTGAATGGAGAGGGCCAAAGAATGATCGGAGGATGTCGCTCATCCGTCACTCCGCATTCCGCACTCAATCAAGCTCACGCACGGCCCGGCAGAAGGCTTCCACTTTGGCGGGGTCCTTGACTCCCGGCGCGCTTTCCACGCCGCTGGCGACGTCGACCGCGTAGGGGCGAACGATCCGGATCGCCTCGGCCACCGTCTCCGGACGCAGGCCGCCGGCCAGGAACAGCCGGTGGCGGCGGGCGGCCTCGCGCGCCAGCGCGTAATCATAGGATTGCCCCGTGCCGCCAGGCGCGGCGAGGCTGGGGGCTTCGGCCAGGTACGCCTCGGCGCCGTAGCGGGCCATCTCCTCGGCGCAGGAGGCGTCGCGCACCCGCACCGCCTTGATGCGCGTGAACCCGTCCAGTTGTTTCACATCGTCAGGAGTTTCCGAGCCGTGCAATTGCACGATCCGCAGCCCGCGCTCCGAGGCGATGCGGCGAATGTCCGCCGGAGGGCAATCGACGAACACCCCCACGGCCTCGACGCGCCCGTAGCCGTTTGCGCGCAGAAAGGCGAGGATCTCTCCGACCGTCTCCGGCGCGATGTAGCGCGGGCTGGGCGGGTAGAAGTTGAACCCGAGAAAATCGGCGCCGCACCGCAGCGCGTGCAGCGCCTCGCCCGGGGAGACAATGCCGCAGATCTTGATTTTGGTTTGGGGCACGAGGCGCGCGCGCCTCCTTTCATCCTCGGATTATACATCGCGGCACGAATAATGCAATACCGCCGCCTCCCAAGGTCTTGAACCGGAAACAGGGCCCCCGCGGAATGGCCTCGACCGCAACGGAGAACCAACGAACCCTTCGTCGGCGCGCCCCGCGTCGGCAACGCGCGGCGGAGCGGCATTGGAGAACCGTCCGCGCCTTCGTCGAGGTCTACTGCCGCGAGAACCACGGCCTGCGCGACGTCAGCCAGTGCAAGGAGTGCAGCGATTTGCTCGACTACGCTCAGCGCCGCATCGACAAGTGCCCCTACGACCCCAAGCCGAAGTGCAAGGAGTGCCCGACGCACTGCTACCACGGCTGGTATCGCCAGCGCATGCGCGAGGTGATGCGCTTCTCCGGGATGTACTTCGTCAAACGCGGGCGGCTGGACTGGCTGATCCGCTACTTCCTGTGGCCGGCCTAAAACGCTCGTTTCTCGTTCCAAGTCTCTCGTTTCATGTTAACCACAGCGGGAATGGCGGAATCATGACAGACAACTCCCTGCTGTTATGATTCTGCCATCCATGATTCTGCCGCGAAATCGCGTCGTCTTACGTGAAACGAGAAACGGGAAACGAGAAACGCCCTCACGCAAACCGCATCCCCACCTTCAGCAAGCCGCCGTTCACGCAATCCATCGCCGTCATTTCGCGCTTGTTGGGCGGCTGGACGCGGGTGACCAGCAGGTAGCCGTCGCCCGCGCGGACGATGACGCGAGGAGGCCGAACGGCTGGCTGCGCAGAAGCGAGTAAGCGCCGGGCCGGGGGGTCACTCCGCGCAGGTGGCACATGATTTGTTCGGTTGTCTTCGACCAGTCGAGTTTTCCGTCTTCCTTCTTGAGCATCGGCGCGTAGGTCGCCTGGCCGTGATCCTGCGGGCGGCCTTCGATGGCGCCGCGCTTTTCCACGCGGTCCAGGACTTTGATCAAGAGGTCGGCGCCAAGAACGGAGAGCGCGTTGGACAGCGACTCGGCGTTGTCGTCGTCGAGGATTTCCAGTTCGGCCACGTCGAGGATCGGGCCGGTGTCCATCCCCTCGTCGAGCTTCATGATGGTGACGCCGGTTCTGCGTTCGCCGCGGATCAACGTCCACTGCACCGGGGCGGCGCCACGGTATCTTGGCAGGAGCGAGGCGTGGACGTTGACGCATCCCAGGCGCGGGACATTGAGCGCCTCGGGGCGCAGGATCTTGCCGTAGGCCACCACGACCAGCGCGTCGGGCTTGTACTCGGCCAGCGTTTCGTGGAAGTTCGTGCCCTTGAGTTTGGGCGGATCGTAAACGGTCAGGCCCGCCTCCAGCGCGCGTTTCTTGGCCGCGGTCGGCGTGAGGTGTTGTCCGCGTCCGGCCGGCTTGTCCGGCTGGGTGACGACGGCCAGAATTTGGTGCTTCGATTCCAGCAGCCGTTCCAGCGACGGAATGGCGAATTGGGGAGAACCCATGAAGATGACGCGCATGGCAGTAGCTCGCGGGCAGTTACGGAGAAGGACATAAAGGACAGAAAGGACGAAGGATGAAGGACTAAACACCTCAAAAGCCTTATATGTTCTGTATGTCCTTTTGGTCTCTGTAGTCCTTGTAGTCCCTGTAGTCCTTTTCGTCCTTTGTCCTTAATCCTTGTTCTACAGCCCCTTGCTCTTCAAAAACTCGAAGCTCGACCGCAG
>JAPLSS010000247.1 GCA_026398515.1 Candidatus Sumerlaeota bacterium
TGACGCTCGTCGGCGGTCAACTCCACCACATACATCTTCTCCATGAGCGGCCACCCCATCGACAGGAATCTTCACAACAGGAACGGGAGCGTTCATGGACAAAGGTTAACCTATCAAAAAGAGATGGTCAAGGTACTAGCGGTCCAGGGTCTTCCCTGGGGCGATGGCGAGTTCCGTTTTGAGCGATACCGCCTCACGGAGACCGAGGATTGGGCTGAAACCGAATCCATCGGCCATGGTCCGACGGCGGAGATCAGCAGCCGGCTGCCGGCGCCGGGGCTGGAGTTAGTTGTAATTCGCCCTGGCTAGCGAGAAATCCATGATACGCGCAAACGTCAATTCGTACAGACCTTTAGAAGGAGCATGGTTCATGAAACAGATCGTCTCCGCATTGTTTGTGTTCGCATTGGCGCTTGGCCGCGGATGGGGCATGGATTGGCCGCAATTGTACGGGCCCGAGCGTAACTGTATGGGATGAGTTCTAGTTTCAAGTATGGCGATACGGGGCCGATGGACCTGAGCGGGATCGGGCAATTCATCGGCAATCTGGGGCATAGCCCGGGGCTTGTGAATTGCATCTTTCCATTGGCGGGCCACTGGAGGACAAGAAGCAATGAAAGAAAAGACCACGCGCGGGAAGGCGGAAAGGGGTCATTTCCGCTTTGCCTTGACAATCCCTTCCGCGCCCGGGAGGTTGCGCCTACAGGCTGGAACTGCTTCCCCCCAATGCTCTTACAGAAAGGCTCAAGCAATGGACGCAAAGCCCTCAACCACCTCGCCCGACCCCTTCGAAATCGTGCAACTCTACAAGTTTCTCCGCGTCACCGATGTCTCCGACGGGATGGATGGCTACGGTTATTTCAGCCGGGGCCTCATGGACCCGGCGATCCGCCCCCTATGGCTCGGAATGAAGTTCTGGGGGGTGGCGTTCACCTTGCGCTGCGTGCCGGCGCGCCGCCCGATGTGGCCGCTCAACGACCCAGAGAAGATCCTGGATGCGCACGGCATCTGGTTCCACGAAATCGGAAAGCACTCGTGGCAGCAGGGAGTCAAGGCGGGCCACGTGATCATCACCGACTCCGGCGGGACGCCCGAGTGCGGGCTGTGGGGATCGGAGAACACCATGGGCATGATGGAGCGCGGAGCCGCGGGGATCGTGACCGACGGCCATTGCCGCGACACGGCCGAGGTGGCGCTCCAGAAGACGCCGGTATGCGCCCGCGCCCGCGGCCGCACAATCGTCCCCGGCCGCATCGAGGTGATCGAGTCGCAAGTCACGATCGGCTGCGGCGGCGTGCAGGTTCAGCCCGGCGACATCGTCGGTTGCGACGATGACGGGGTTATCGCAGTCCCGCTGGAGCTGGCGGAGAAGGTCGCTTTGGCCGCGCGCATGATCCTGCTCAAAGACATGCGCGACCGGGAGAAGCACTATGCGCGCCTTGGCCTGCCGCGCGATTCGACAATCGATTACGAGACGGCGGAGAAATACTACGCGAGCCTGCGCTAAGCGCCGGTCGCCGGCCGCCGTTTCTCCTGTTCCTTCATGAAAACACTTCGCTCGCCGTGGAGGCATAACCTATGAAGCACGGGACCGTGGGGCGAAGAGCGCTAGCATGGGCGTTTCTTCTGATTGGAATGCCGTGGGCGTCCGGCGCCGCGGAGGAGAATCTGGTGCGGAACGGCTCTTTCGAAGATGGGGCGAAGGGCTGGGCTTCCGAAACCAAGGCCGATTCCGAGGCCGGGTTCACCGTGGACCTGACGGGCGGGCGCGAGGGAGGTCCCAGCGTCGTCTACCGGAAGACCTCGCCGGGAACCGTGAACCAGCGCCTGAGCCAGGAGTTCACGGCCATGCCGAACCAAACCTACGTGTTCGGGGCGTGGGTTCAAGGCGACGGGGCCTTGCGCCCGTACCTGCGCGTGACGGGAAAGGATTTCAAGGAACTGGGCGGAACGGCGGCCCCGGCCCGCAAGGAGTGGACCCTGGTCAAGGGCGTGTTCGAGTCCGGCGATCAGACCCAGTTCAAGTTCCAGTGGTTCGGCGGTAGCCATGGCCGGCCGAACCAGGGATTTCCCGGCGAGGCGCGAATGACCGGGGCCTTCGTGCGCCCGCTGTCGCAAGAGGAAGCCCGGGAGGAGCAATCGGCCACGATCCGGGTGAACGCCATCAAACGCCTACAGAAAATCAACCCCCTGCTGTTCGGGATGAATACGCTCTATCAGATCGAGGACGATGCGGCGTTGAAGGACGGCAGGATCGCCCAATGGCTCAAGGAGGCGGCTTGCCCACTATTGCGGTTCCCCGGCGGAGGCGTGGCCGACAACTGGAACTGGAAGACCCAGACGCTCGACCGTCCGGACCGCTGGCCGTTTCGCGCCGGACCGGAGACGACGGACACCGACGAGTTCATGAGGTTCTGCCGCGCGGTGGGCGCCGAGCCGATATTCGTCTGCAACTTCGCCAAGGCCATCGTCGGCCCCGGCATCGAGGAGGCGGCGCGGAACGCCGCGGCGTGGGTCGCATACTGCAACAAGACCAAAGGGTACAGCGTCAAATACTGGGAAATCGGCAATGAAACGTACCTGGGAGGCGCGTATTCGTGCACCGTGGCTTCGAAGTATGCCGAGGGGCTGATCCAGTTCTCGCGCGCCATGAAGGCCGTCGATCCGTCCATCCAGATTGGCGCGAACGGGCCGGACCCGGCCGCCGCTCCCGGGAAACTCGATACGGTTCCCTGGTGGCCCGCTGTCTTTGAGAAGGCCCTGGACGACATCGACTTCGTCATCATGCACACGTACTTCAACGTGTCGGACTTCCGCGCCTACCAGCATGGGGACCGGAATTTCGCCTATGACCCGTTGACGGTGCGCGAATACCTGCGCGAACACTATCCCCGGCGCGCCGACATGCCGATTGCCCTGACCGAGTGGAACGTCAAACGCAGTTCGAACTTGGACAACAGCCTGGGCCACGCCATCGTCGTGGCCAACATCCTCGGCGAGTTCGCGCGCGGCGGCATCGACATGGCGACGTTCTGGCCTCTGCGCTACGCCGAGAAGACCACCGACACCCTGACCATGAAGCCCTTCCTGAAGGAACGCGGCATGCTGACCCGGGACGAACGGGCGCCGACGCCGGTCTATTACGTATTCAAAGCCTTCGGCACGCTGTGCCGCGGCGCGCTGGTTGAGACCGCCGTCGAGGGGACGGCTTCCGTCTATGCGGCGCTCGCCGACGATAGCAAGTCGCTCAATCTCTTTGTGATCAATCCCCAGACGCGCCCGGTGGAATGCCGCGTTTCCATCGAGGGCTTCGCCCCGGCTGCCGAGGCCACGCTCCAAGTGTTGACCGGCCCTTCCCTGGAAGCCAACGACATGAAAGACCCCACGACAGTCACGCTCAAGCCGGGCGATCTCAAGGCGGGCGACGATTTCGCCTTCGAGGCGCCGGGGCCGTCGTTGTGCGTCGCGGAGTTGAAGGCCCGCTGAGATGAAAACCTTCCTGGTTTGCGTCCCAGGATTGGCTATGGCCATGTGCAATCCGCTATTGGGCGCGTCGGACAGCGGCGCGCGGCCGTTGGAGGCGTTGGTCGCGACATCGGGCCGCGTCATTCTCCGCGACCTGGATATGACGATCCCCGAGATCGAGCCGGGCGTGACGCCGAAATCCGCCATCACAACTGGAAGCGTTTGTCCTTGGCAGCGAGGCTATCGGCGACAGAGAGGTCTCCATAAGGAAGGACCGGGTGCATCCCGCGGTGTAACTCGGCGCCCGGATTCAGGAATGCCGTATCGCTGACGCCCCTTCGGGGCGAAGAGAACGTTGGCCGGCGAATCGTGTCACATTGTGAAGAGAGCGGAATGGACGAGAAGCATCAGCTACAGTGCAGGATGCGCCCGGAAGGACCTGCCCCGCGGATCTGATCCTTGACAAACGCGTGGACGGGGTGCGGGTCGAGCCGCCGGCGCATGCCACAAACTTCTCGGCGTTGAAGGACGGCGTGCTGACGATCGAGTGGAAGGGCCAGAACCACACCATTGACCTGCGCCGGGAGGCGGGGGTTCACGGAGGATAGGCTCGCATGAAGAACGCGCCTTTCAGAAGCACCGATTGGGAAAGCCCGGCAGTCGTCCAGATCAACAAAGAGTTGGGTCATGCGACGCTGGTTCCTTACGCCGACGAGCGGACGGCCCTGGCCGGCGACCGCCGCGCCTCGCCCTACTTCCAACTGCTCAACGGCTGGTGGAAGTTTCAATGGGCGTCCGATCCCATCTCCGCGCCAGAGGGTTTTTTTGAAGAGGATTTCGACGACGGCGGCTGGAGCGAGATCGAGGTCCCCGGCAACTGGCAAATGCAGGGACACGGCAAGCCGATCTACACCAACATCAAAATGCCCTTTCCCGAAAAGCCGCCCCACGTTCCCACCGAGGGCAACGAGACCGGATCGTATCGGCGGACCTTCAGCGTCCCCGCGGAATGGACCGGACGCCAGGTGTTCATCCTCTTTGAGGGCGTCGACTCGGCCTTCGATCTATGGGTCAACGGCCAGTGGATCGGCTACAGCCAGGGCAGCCGCACGCCGGCCGAGTTCAACATCACTCGCGCCCTTCGCGCCGGCGAGAACACTCTGGCGGCGCGCGTCTATCGCTACTGTGACGGCAGCTGGCTGGAAGACCAGGATCACTGGTGGCTCAGCGGCATCTTTCGCGACGTCTACCTGACGGCGCGCGCCGGCGTTCATATACGCGATTTCTTTGTCGTCGCGGACTTCGACAAGGACTACCGCGACGGGACATTGCGGGTTCGCGTCGAGATGAGCAATTCCACCGAGACGAACCTGGCGGACTACACGGTCGAGATGAAACTTCTTGACGCCTCAGGCCGGCCCGCATGGAACGAACCCGTCGTCAGGAAGGCGGACTGGAGCTGGCTGGGCCGGAAGCGCCTCGTCTTGGAGGCGCCCGTGGCCAGTCCGCGCAAATGGTCGGATGAGGACCCTTATCTTTACACGCTTCTGCTGATCCTCAGAGATCCCGGCGGCGCCGTCGTGGAAGTCGAGACGTGCAAGACCGGCTTTCGCAAGGTCGAACTGAAAGATGCGCGCCTACACGTCAACGGCGTTCCGATCCTGATCCGCGGCGTCAACCGCCACGACCACGACGACCGGCGCGGCAAGGCCGTGACGGAAGCGTCGATGGCCGCCGACATCGCGCTGATGAAGCAGGCCAACATCAACGCCGTGCGGACCTCCCACTACCCCAACGCGCCGCGTTGGCTGGAACTGTGCGACGAGTACGGCCTCTATCTGTTCGACGAAGCCGACTTGGAGTCCCACGCCGTCTGGGGCGGCCCGGCCAATAGCGCAGACTGGACCGCGGCGTTCCTGGACCGCGCCATTCGCATGGTCGAGCGCGACAAGAACCATCCCTGCGTCATCGCCTGGTCGCTGGGCAACGAGGCGGGCTACGGTCCCAACCACGCGGCGATGGCCGGATGGATACACGACTACGATCCCACGCGCCTGGTTCACTATCATCCCGCCGGCGACGCCCAGTGCGTCGACATTCTGGCGCCGATGTATCCCAGCATCGAGAAGATCGTCGAGATGGCGCAGGTCTCTGGGGAAACGCGCCCGATCATCATGTGCGAATACGCCCAAGCGATGGGCAATAGCGTGGGCAACCTCCAGGAGTATTGGGACGCCATCCGCGCCCACAAGCGTCTGCAAGGCGGCTTCCTGTGGGAGTGGGGCGAGCACGGCATCGTCAAGAAGACAGAGGACGGCCGGGAGTATTGGGGCTACGGAGGCGATTTCGGAGATGAGATCAACGGGTCGTGGCGCCTGACGGCCGACGCCGAAACGATTCAGGAGGGGAGACTGCCCCGGCTCGACATTCCGGCGGGCGCTGGCGTCGAAACAACCATTCCTTTCACAAAGCCCGCGTTGCGGCCGGGGGTCGAATACTGGCTGACCCTGAGTTTCACGCTCCCTGAGGATGCGCCATGGGCCGCGAGGGGGCACGAGGTGGCTTGGGAGCAATTCAGATTGCCGTTCGAAGCGCCGCACGATGCATTGCGGGCGGACGACATGCCGCCGCTGGAGATCGATGAATCAGAGGCGCACGTGACGATTCGCGGCGCCGGGTTCACGCTCGTCTTCGACAAGACCGAGGGAACGATTGCTTCCTTCCAACACGGAGGCGCGAATCTGCTCACGACCGGGCCCAAGTTGAACGCCTGGCGCGCCCCCACCAACAACGACGAAGGGAAGGGCAGAGACCAGGAGCAGCCGTTGGCGCGCCAGTGGCGGGAGGCCGGACTCGACCGGCTGGGCCACCAAGTCCGGGAGGTCCGGACGCGGCGTCTGGCCCCGCAAGCAGTCCGCATCGAAGCGCGAACCCGCGCCGCCGCGCCTGATCGCCCCCAAGGCATCGACTGCGTCAGCGTCTTTACCGTATACGGCAGCGGCGACGTGGTCATTGACGCGGAGTTCCTGCCCGGCGCTGGAATGCCCTTCCTGCCGCGTCTCGGTCTGACGATGGAGATTCCCGGCGACTTCGACGCCTTTGCCTGGTATGGCCGTGGTCCGCACGAGACCTACAGCGACCGCAAACAGGGCGCGCGCGTTGGCGTGTGGCGCGGGACGGTGGACGAGCAATACGTGCCGTACATTTATCCCCAGGAGAATGGCAACAAGACCGATGTGCGATGGGTCGCGTTGACCAACCCGGCTGGCGAGGGACTGCTGGTTTGCAGCGCGGCCTCAGGGGCGCACATGGAAGTCAGCGCGCATCACTTCACGGCCGCGGATTTCGAAAAGGCGCGCCACACCATCGACCTGAAACGGCGCGATGAGATCGTGCTGAACCTGGACTACAGACAATGCGGCCTGGGCGGCGCGGCGTGCGGTCCCGGCCCATTGCCTCAGCACCTGGTTCCGGCCAAACCGGCGAGACTTCGCATTCGCCTGCGGCCTCTGTCGAAACACAGCGATCCGATGAGCGCGAGCAAGCAAGACTGTCCGGTCATCCCGACGATGGCGCCCGGGGTCAGCCGCGCGACGGAGATTACAGATCAGTGAGACCGGCTTCGGCCACCGCGCGCCGGTTGTGGATGGCGGGCAAGGACAAAAACGAAATTGAGGACGAGAACGATGAGAGAACTCACCCGGCCACTCAGTTGCTCACCACTCATCGGCGTTCGCGGCGCAGCGCGCATTCTGTGTATGAGTGCGGCGATCCTTCTGAACAGGGGGACCTCGGCGGCGGCGCAGGAACGGCGTCCGCTGGATGCCTTGATCGCTCCGACGGGCTGCGTCGCGATTCAGGACATGGACGCCACTGTGATCGAGATCGAACCGGCTATCGCGACGGACGATGGCAAGCCATTGGGCTTCGCCGGCGCGCTGTCCATGGCGCGGGGCGGCCGACGGGGCGCGATGGTCGAAATCGCCAACGGCCAGAGCGTCGTACTCGACTCCACCGTCACCCCGAAGGCCGATGGGATGGCCGTGTCGTATGTTCTCACTCCGTCGGCGCCGATGCGGGTCAAGTCGGTCCATGTCTCCCTGCGCGCGCCGCTGGATCAGTGGGGCAGAGACCCTGTGGCAGTGGGCGCCGCGCGGTTCGAGGCGCCCAAGGGCTTGGGCGACTGGAACGCTCCATTTGACGCTAGAACGGCCGAGTCGATCACGCTCGGCCCGTCGCCGCAGCTCTACGACCTGACCGCTACGGTTGCCCTGAAAGGCTCGCGCGCCATCATCCTGAAATCGGGCTGGGGCGGCGGGCAACATCTGGACTTGCGCCTCTCGGAGAAATCCGCCGAGTCGGCCTGGGACTGGGCGCCCTCGAACCCCGTCCGGTTTGAGTTCACGGTGTCCTTCAACCGAGACATCGTCGCGCGCGACGACGGCCCCGTGACGATGCAGGCCGGCCCGGACTGGATTCCGCTGCAAGGCGCCCTTGAGGTGGAGCCGGGTTCGGCGCTGGATTTTTCGGCGTTGTGCGGCCCGCGTGTCGCCGCCGGGGAGCTGGGGTGGCTACGGGCCAGCAAGACGAATCCAGCCGATTTCGAGTTCGAACGCCAGCCGGGCAAGGGGGTCCGCTTCTATGGCGTCAACATGTGCTCCGAGGCGCTGTTCCTTTCCCATGAGGAAGCCGACCGCATCGCCGAACGCTGGATGCGGCGCGGCTACACGTGCTTCCGCATCACCTTCCACGAACGGGGCCTGCTCGGCCCGAACCCCAGGGACAGCGTGACGCTCGCGCCCGAGCCGCTGGACCAGTTCGATTACCTGTTTGCGGCAATGAAGCGCCGCGGCATCTACATGACCACCGACCTTTACATTGGCCGTTTCGGAGAGAAGGGCGGCGGCATCAGCGCCGCGGAATTGATCGAAGGCGCCGATCCGAAGTTGAAACTCGGCGACAAGTCGATCTTCTTCGTCAGCCCCCGCGCCCTGGACAACCTGAAGGAGTTCAACCGGCGGCTCCTGACCCACGTCAATCCCTACACGGGCCTCGCGTACATGGACGATCCGGCGCTCGCGTGGATCTCCCTCATCAACGAACCGGGCCTGACCCAACAGCTGCCCAAGATGCGGAAGAACCCCGCCGAGGCGGCGCTGTGGAACGCCGCGTGGGCGCAATGGCAAAAGGAACATGGCATCGACGAAGCGTGGGACACGGGGCCGAATTTCCACCGTTTCCTGTGGGAGACGCAGGGCAAGACGGAACAGGAGTTGACCCGCTTCCTGCGCGATGAACTGCACTACAAAGGTTTAATTACGGATCTCAACGGCTTCGCGGGCGAGTGGGGCTCCCAGGCGCTGCGCCAGGCGTTTGACTACGTGGACGGCCATTTCTACTGGGAGCAATCCAACTCGCTCAATCCCGGCGGCAAGGGGATGCCCTCGCGGGGCGGCACGGGCGGCGGGAGCATGATCCGCAACGGCGGCGCCGCCAACAAAGGCTTCGGGCGCCTGTTCGACAAGCCTTTCACCGTCACCGAGTTCAACTACTACGGGCCGAATCCGTATCGCGCCCAGACCGGGTTGCTCGTCGGCGCGTTCGCGGGGCTTCAGGACTGGGCCGGACTGTGGTCCTACACCTACGGGTACAACCGCGACTACGTCCTCGAGGACAAGCCCGGCAACTACGGCGATCTGATCGCGCGCGATCCCCTGCACCAGGCGTTCGAATATGCCATCCAGGCCTTGTTCGTGCGCGGCGATGTTTCTCCCGCGGCCCACGCCCTGGCGTTCGGCGGCGAGGCGAAGGAGTATTGGGAGCGCGCCGGCGAGAAACTGTGCGATGACGTGGGTTCGAAATGGCTGGGCTGGTGCCTGCGGTTGGGCACGTTCGTTGGAACGCCGCGGCCGGACCCGACGCGGCTCGACCTGCCGCTGGCCGAAAGCCTTGATCCGAAGCTGAGGGACACGATAGTGGATCGGCTAAAGAAAGAAGGCTTTCTTCCGAAGGACAACGCGACGGACCCGGCGGCGGGTATCTTTGAAAGCGACACGGGCCAGATAAAGATCGAATCGCGCGATGGGATTATGACCGTAGCGACGCCGAGGACCGTGGGCTTGGCCGGACCCGCCGAGACATCGCGGGCCCTTGGACCGTTGACGGTTTCGCTGAACGGCGCGTGGGCGACACTCTGGGTGTCGAGCCTCGACGACAAGCCGATCGCGGAAAGCGATCGCCTTTTGCTGGTTCATCTGACCGACCTCAAGAACACGGGCGAACGGTTCCGCGGGCAGGACATGAAGGTCCACGAGGAATGGGGGGCGGGTCCGCGCCTGGCCCATGCGGGAAGCGCAGCCGTGAACTTGAAACACAGCGACGCCAAGGGGTTGCGAGTATGGCGGCTGGACCTGACCGGCAAGCGCGTGACTCCGGTTTCCGTGTCCGTTCGCGACGGCGCGCTGGAGTTTGAAGTCTCCAACGACACGGAGCACGGCGCCACTCTCTACTATGAAATCGCAGGAGGCCAGGAGTGAGGCCTCCAGTCTTCATCCGACACGGCGAGCCTCCGCCAGGACTGCGGTCTGGTCCGATGCTCCTGACAAGGGGAGGGATAGTCATGATCAGGCGTCTTTGCGGAGTTTCGCTTTCCGCGGTCGTGGCCGCGTGAGCTTTCGGCCTTTCGCTCTCGCCATCATCCGGCGCCGCCCAGGGACGGCCGGCGAAGGCGGCCGCGTCAATGCGGACGAACTGACCGACGCGCCCGCCCTCTCTTTCACGGAGACGGACAAACGTCGCGTCCTTGTGCGATTGGAGAAAGCGACGGGGACCACGTTCGAGATTGAGGCGCCGTGGGGCGCGCTGGGCTTGAGCAAGCCGCCCGAGCGACTCCGCGCGATCATCCGTGTCGAGCGCCCCGACGGCGCCGCCATCCAGGCGCCCGCCGGAGCGGCGAACGCCGATCCCAACACGTGGCTAGCACTGAACCTGGAGCCGTAAAGGACCCCCCATGGAAATGACCCCCAAGCAACGGATGCTGAACGCATACCGCGGAATGTTCAGTGACAAGGTCCCGGTGGCGCCGGAGTTTTGGTGCTACTACCCCGCCAAAGTGTTGGGGGTGGATATGATTCAGTTCTCGCGGGAAGTCCCCTTTCACCAGGCCCTCAAGGCCACGTTTCTCCAGTTCGGTTGCGAGGGCTGGGGCAACATGCGGTGCCGGATACCGAATGACAGGGTGAAATCGCGAACCACCGAGAAGTGGCTGGATGCGGACACCCTGGAGACGCGGACCGTCACCACTACGCCTGCCGGGGAACTGACATCCAGGGGACTTCACAGCCGGGCGGAACCCAGTTGGCGCCTGGAACGGCCGATCAAAGACGTGAAGCGCGACCTGCCGGCATGGGAGATCGACAGCTTCGGCGGAGATCCGGAACAGGCGGATTGCAGTAGATTGGTCAAGGCGTGGCAGGAAGTAGGAGAGACTTTTCTGCTCGAGGCCGTCCTCGGAGGGCCTTTTTTCGATTTCTATGCTGGGGCGCGCGACGGAGGATTTCAGGCGGGCGTGTTGGATTTCTTCGATCCGGAACTCGAACCCACGCTGCGGCGGCTTCAGGAGAAGTACATGGCGCGGCTTGTCACACTCGCCCGGGTGATCTGCGAGCGGACCCCCTTCGAGTCCCTCGGCATTGGATGCAGTTGGAGCTGCAATTCTCTTCTGGGGCCGAAACTGTGGCGTCAATGGGACAAGCCTGTGATCCAAGCGGTGGCGCAGGAAGTCCATAGGCACGGCCGGCTGCTCCACGTTCATTTCCACGGGAAGTGCATGGATACTGTGAGTGATTTCGCGGAGATAGGAATCGACTGTGTCTGTCCTTTCGAACGCCCGCCCGGCGGCGACGTCGCGGGAGCGGAGGGATTGCGCACGGTGGCGCGGCGCCTGGGCGGACGCACAACCATGAACGGAAACGTCCATACCGTGGAAACGTTGATTCGGGGCAAGGAAGAGGATGTTCGCCGGGAGGCGCGCGAAATTCTGGAGGCGTTCTGCGGCAATCCCCGCGTCATTGTCGGCACCGGCGACCAAGTCGGGCGCGAGACGCCGGAAAAGAATCTCTACGCGCTCATTGATGAGGTCCGGAAGTGGAATCCGTCGCCATCCTGAATGAAGGGAACATCAATGAGTTCCATGGAAGGCCTTCCGTGGACCAACGGTGTCTTCAGGGCAGCCGCGGCATTCGGAAGTCCTTTTCTGTCCACGCTGCCCAAGCTTAGCATACCAACAATCGACCACAAGGGGCGCGCCGCTCTTGTTCTAAGACATGTGCAGTGCGCTTTTCACCGGGGTTTCCTCCGAAGCGATCCCGGCGCCGGCCCTGTATTTATGGAAGACGCGTTCTTTAATGAGATGGAAGTCAACGGGGGGCAAGTGTGGGCACGGGCGCTGAACGTGGAGAATCAGGCTGGCACGGATCTGGAGCCTGGCGGCGGCACGCACGCGCGCCCTCTCTTTCACGGAGATGGACAAACATCGCGTCCTTGCGCGATTGGCGAAAGCAACGGGGACCACGTTCGAGATTGAGGCGCCGTGGGGCGCGCTGGGCTTGAGCAAGCCGCCCGAGCAACTCCGCGCGATCATCCGTGTCCAGCGTCCCGACGGCGCCGCCATCCAGGCGCCCGCCGGAGCGGCGAACGCCGATCCCAACACCTGGCTGACACTGCTCCTGGCCCCATGATGCCGTCCGTGAGCATGGCCACTCTCGCCAGGCCGGCGCAAGACGCCGCTTAGATCTGCGATCCGAGGGAATGGAAACTGTGATCATCGACTACCACGTGCACGCCGGCCATGCGGACGGACTGACCCGCTCGCAGAACACCTGCGAGGACATTGCCGTTTCGCTCCGGCGAATAGACGCCGCCGGCATCGACAAAGCCGTGGTCCTGCCCATCGGCGCGTCGCGCTCGACGACCTGCCGCGAGCAAAACCGGGAAGTGGCCGAGATCGTCCGATCCCATCGCGACCGGCTCTTCGGCTTCGCCAAGGTGAGCCAGCTAGGAACCGACATAGTTGCGCGTCAGATCCAACAGGTTTCATGAGCCGCTCCCTGCGATTTCGCGACCCCGCCTGACGGCCATTACGCTTCCTCGATGCACATCGCCACCAAATCGCTCAGCCGGCACGTGGCCAGACCGATGCTGGTGTCGGCGCAGCCATAGTAGACGCGCAGTCGATCCTGGTCGTAATCGGCAATGGCGCCGCAGGCAAACACCACGTTCAAGACGTTGCCCAGGATTTCGTAGGGCTCGGTGGGCGCCAGGATCCAACTGCGCGTACGCCCGATGATCCTCGTCGGGTCCTCGAGATCCAGCAGCAGCGCGCCCAGGCGATACACATTGCCGCTGCAGGGCGTCTGCACGCCGTGGATGATAACCAGCCAGCCCTCCTTGGTTTTGATCGGAGGCGTAGGCCCCATCTTCGTCCTGGTCCAGCGCACGTAGCTGGATGTCAGGAAGCGATGGTCGCCCCAGTAAAGCAGGTCGGGCGAGTAGGAGACCCACATGTCGCCGGGCCCGGACGGAGTGTGTCCGGGGCGGTCAATGCGGGCGTAGCGTCCGCGTATCTTCTCCGGGAAAAGGCATGGAACGCGGTTGGGCGGAAGGGCGATAATGCCCATCGGCTCGGCGGTCTCGAAGTCCTTGGTCCGCGCAAGGACGCCGCACGGGCCGAAGCCTCCCTGGCCCGGGAAGACGATGTAATAGGTGTCGTCGATCTTCGTTACGCGGGTGTCGAGGATGCGCCGCGTGTATCGCTCCAGGCACGTTCCCCGGAAGTCCATCAACGGCTTGTCGCGGAAGGTGAAGTGGACGCCGTCATCGCTTTCGGCCACGCGCGTCTCGGTGCTGGCGCCTTCGTCGTTGCCGCCCTCGCCCGTCAGGCGGCCGCCCTTGACCCAGTCGATGGCCACCAACAGAATGGTCTTTCCATTGTACATCGTCTGGCCACAGTTGAAGGTCGCATCGGCCCCCGGCAGCATGGACGGAGTGATGATGGGGTTCTCCGCATGACGTTTGAGCAATTGGTCGCCTCGGACTGCTTTCATCAGTGTGCTTCTCCTTGAAGAAATGCGGGCAGATCGTCAGGGACAGGGCCCGAATTGCCGGCGAACTTGTAGCAAAGTGTGGCGTCACTCGGACCGGCGGAGGTAACGCTGAATCCCAACGCGCTGTCTTTCACCGCCATGGGAACTTCAGCCACGCGCTTTCCGGACAGGTCCAACCGCCACACGTTATACTTCCAGGCGTCGCGGTGGATCAATCGTAGCGTCGCCTCTCCCGCGTGGGCTAGGCGCGGCACGCCGCCCCATCCATAGCGCGCCTTCAGACCCTTGCCCCGGAAACGCTGGCCCGTGCTCTGCGCGTCGGTCAGGTGGACGAGCGGCAAACGCCGATTCCCGGCGATCGGTTTTTCGTCCAGGCCGGAAACCCACAGCGCGCTCCATGCCTGCCCGAGCGAAACCGCCAGCGGCTACGGGACCCGCATTCCCGTGCGGGTTGAAAGCCAAGACGCCGAGGTCAATGGCATGATCGTCAGCGCAATCACCAATTCCAACCTCGCGGCGCGCAACCGGCTCACCCAGCGGTTCGAAGCTGCAACGGGTAAGCGCCTTGAAGACGACATGGAGGTCGATCTCAAGGAAGTGCTAACCCGGATTTCTCACCAAGAGGGCGTTTTGCGTGGCGTGGTGAGAAATGCGGGCTAACAGTTCCCCCTATCGGGCCTGTAGAGGACTTTCACCTCCAAGTGATTGATTACACACCATATGTAACCAAA
>JAPLSS010000831.1 GCA_026398515.1 Candidatus Sumerlaeota bacterium
GTCCCCGAGGGCGAGGTCGAATCCTTCTGCCGCGGGTATGAAGAAGCCATCCGCGCCGCCGGCGGGATCGACATCCAGATCCTGACGCTGAGCAACAGCGGCCACATCGGCTTCAACGAGCCCGGCGCCGCTCATGCCAGCCGCACGCGCCGCGTCGAACTGGATCGCGCCACCCGCGGCGAGGCCGCCAGCGACTTCTTCGGCGACCAGAACGTCCCGCCGATGGCCCTGACGATGGGGGTGGGGACGATCCTCGAGGCGCGCGAGATCTGCGTCCTGGCGTTCGGCGAGCACAAGGCCCCGGCCATGCGCCGCGTCATCGAAGGGGAACTGCCGCCGCCGATGGCCGCCGCCGCGCTGCGCGACCGGCCAAACGTCTCCTTCTACCTCGACGAGGCGGCCGCCGCGGAATTGACCTCCATCGCCACGCCCTGGCTCGCCGGCCCGTGCCGGTGGGACGAGACGCTGGAGGTGCGCGCCGTGGTCTGGCTTGCGGGCAAGGCGAAGAAGCCGATCCTAAAGCTGACCGGCGAGGACTACGCGGAGAACGGCCTGGGCGAGCTGCTGCGCGTCGGCCAGGGCGCGTATCACATCAACCTGGCCGTCTTCCACCGCCTGATGAACACCATTACCGGCTGGCCGGGCGGGAAGAAGGACCCCCGGCGCGTCCTGGTCTTCAGCCCCCATCCCGACGACGACGTGATCTGCATGGCGGGAACGATGATGCGCTTCGCCGAACAGGGGCACGACCTGCACGTGGCCTACATGGTCAACGGCTACCTGGCCGTCTTCGACCACGACGCGTTGCGATTCTCCGACTTCGCCGGCGAGTTCAACCGCATCTTCAAACTGGCGCCCAGCGAGACTGACACGATCGAGGAGCACATCGACCGCTTCCTGCGCCAGAAGGGCCCGGGCGAGGCCGATTCGCCCGAGGTGCAGGCGGTCAAGAGCCTCATCCGGCGCACCGAGGCGATGGCGGCGGCGAAGTTTTGCGGCTTGGCGCCGGACCACGTGCACTTCCTGGATATGCCGTTCTACAATACAGGTATTATTGAGAAGAACCCCGTCGGGCCGGAGGACATCGGGAGGTGCGTCGGCGTGCTGAAGCGCGTGCGCCCGCACATGGTCTTCGCCGCCGGCGACCTTTCGGACCCGCACGGCACCCACCGCGTCTGCCTGGAGGCGGCGCTGACGGCGCTGGAGGAATACGCGGCGGCGGGAAACCCCCGGCCGGAGCTGTGGCTCTATCGCGGCGCGTGGCAGGAGTGGCCGCTGGAGCAGGTCGACATGGCCGTCCCGCTTTCGCCCGACGAATTGAAACGCAAGCGCTTCGCCATCTTCCGCCACGAAAGCCAGAAGGACCGGGCGATGTTCCCCGGCGCCTACGACTCGCGCGAGTTCTGGCAGAGGGCCGAGGACCGCAACATCGCCACCGCGCAGACCTACGACGCGCTGGGCCTGCCCGAATACCACGCCATCGAGGCCTTCTCGCGCTGGCCGCTGCGCCGCGCCGAGGACACCGCCGCGCGCGTGCTGCGCGTTTCGTAGCCCCGGCGTTCCAGCCGGGAATTGCGGGAATAGCCCCCCTTGAACGTCATTCCCGGCTGAGAAGCCGGGGCTGCGGAACTGCGTTCCGCCGCCCAGGCAATCCCGGGATGGCGGCGGCAGTTGTGTCAAGCCGCGCCCGGACTCCAGGCTTCGCTCCTTTTCTTGTGGCGTTCCGCGCGGAGCGGGCCAAAATGCCGGCCTATGCGCGAGCCGAAGCAATTGCGCCGGGTGGACCTGGAGTCGGCCGTCGCCGCGGTGGTGCGCCGCGGACGCGCGCCCTGGCAACCCGACGTGTGCGAAGTCCGCTTCGAAGGCCAGGCGCTGGTTTGGAAGGACATGGGGCGTCGGCCAGCTCTCGTTCGTTGGCTGATGCGCCCCGTGTTGCGACGCGAGGCGCGGGCGATGGCCGCCCTCGACGGCCTGCGCAGCGCCCCGCGACTCGTGGGCGTGGTGGACGGCGGGATGGGGATCGTGATGGAGAAGCTCGACGCCGCGCGCCTGCCGCACCTGAAGGACAACGACCTGACGCCGGCGTTTTTCGACGCGCTTCTCGCCGAACTGCGCGCGATGCACGACGCGGGAGTCACGCACGGCGACCTGCGCCGAATGAACGTCCTGATCGAGAACGCCCCGGAGCGCCGCCCGCGGCTGATCGACTTCGGCACGGCGATCGTCTTGGGCCCCCGCCCCTCGGCGCTGCAGCGAACGCTGTGGCGCAAGGCGCGCCGGATCGATCTTCTGCACTATGCGAAGTTGAAGGAGCACTACCTGCCCGGTTCGCTGACCGCGGCGGAGCGGCGTTGGCTGGGGCATGCGCCGTGGTATTACCGGTTGGGCCGCCTCTACCGCGCCTACGTCCACCGCCCGCTCAAGCGGCGCAACTTGCGGAAAGCTTTGGCGAGATGGATGAAGAGGTGATTGCCGAATGCGGAATGCGGAGTGCGGACTGCGGGATGAAGAAAGACGAATGAGATGAACGCGCTTCCACCGCACCGTTGTCGTTTATTCCGCATTCCGCACTCCGCATTCCGCATTCAGAACATCGCAAAGGGTGAGTTGAGAGTATGCCGGTTCACCGCTATGGCCTGATCTCCGACACGCACGGCCATCTGCACCCGAAGGTCTATGAGGCGTTTGGCGGCGCCGAAGCGATCCTGCACGCCGGCGATGTCGGCCATCCGGAAATCCTGGGCGATCTGGCGGCCCTGGCGCCGGTCTTCGCCGTGCAGGGGAACATCGACGCGCCGGCGGCGGACCTGCCGCTTCTGCGCGTTCTCGACCTCGCGTTCGGCCAGGCGATCCTGACCCACGGGCACCTCCTGCCTTCGCGTTCCCCGCGGGACCTCGCGCGCCACTTCACGTTCCGGGAAACCCGGCTG
>JAPLSS010000992.1 GCA_026398515.1 Candidatus Sumerlaeota bacterium
CGGCTTCAAGGGCGGCAAGGGCGTGGCGACGACGCTTGGCGTGTTCCTGGCGGCCGCGCCGCTGGCCCTGGCCATCGCATTGGCCATCGGGGGCGTCCTGATTCTGGCGACGCGCTACGTGTCGCTCGGCTCGATCGCCATGGCCGTCGCGCTGCCGGGGGTCTTGATCTGGCGCCAGCCGCAGTCGCGCGTCTTGTGCGCGCTGGCCGTGATCGCCGGGGCGGTCATCCTCTATCGCCACCGCGGCAACATGGCGCGGTTGTTGCGGGGCACGGAGAACAAGCTGTTCAGCCCGCCGCGCTCGACGGTGAAGAACGACGCGCCATAGTTCGGAGTGGGACCCTCAGGTCGTATAGGTCTTATAGGTCCCAACGTGAACGATCCAGAACCAACAGGCAACGCAAAAAAGAGGAGCCGTTGAAGTGGCGCAGGCTTTCCAGCCTGTGAATGACAAAGCGGCGGGGGATGCCCACCCGAAGCTGCCCGACCTCGATGTGCCGGACGGCCTGCCGATGCTGGACGACCTGGCGCGGGCCTCGCGCGCCGACGCATTGGTGATCGTCGTCGCCTCGCACGCCGCGCGCATTGTTTTCAGACAACTGAAAGAACTCGGCGCCGATCTCTCGCGCAAGACGTTTATCATCTGCGCCAAGGGGATCGAACCCGACACACTGAAAACGATGACCGAGGTGGCCGAGGAAGTGTTGGGCGAGTCGATTCGGCCGCGCCTGGGCGTCCTGAGCGGCCCCAGCCACGCCGAAGAGGTCTCCGTCGGCATGCCGACGACCGTCGTCGCGGCCTCCGCCAACGCCGAGACCGCCCAGCGCATCCAATCGATCTTCTTCACCCCGCGCTTCCGCGTCTACACGCACGACGACGTGCTGGGCGTCGAACTGGGCGGGTCGCTCAAGAACATCATCGCCATCGCCGCCGGCATTTGCGACGGGCTGGGGTTCGGCGACAACTCGCGGGCGGCGCTCATCACCCGCGGGCTGGCCGAGATGACGCGGCTGGGCGTGGCGATGGGCGCGCACGCCGCGACCTTCTCCGGCCTCGCCGGCATGGGCGACTTGATCGTCACCGCCGGCAGCCGCCACAGCCGCAACCACAACTTCGGCGCGATGATCGCCCACGGCTTGACGGCGGAGCAGGCGCAACGCGAGATCGGCATGGTCGTCGAAGGCATCAACACCTGCGCTTCGGCCGTGCGCCTGGCCATGAAGCACAAGGTCGAAATGCCCATCACCCGCCAGGTCTACGCCGTCCTCTACGAAAGAAAACCCCCGCGCCAAGCGGCCCAGGATCTGATGTTGCGAGATCCGAAGGCGGAAACGGATCGGGACCGGGGATGACGGCGTACCTTTGGCTGATTCCTTTGGGGTTTTGCGTCGGCGCGTTTGGGACGCTGATCGGCGCCGGCGGAGGGTTCATCCTCGCGCCGTTGCTCCTTCTGCTGTATCCGCATGAGCAACCGGACATCGTGACCAGCATCTCCCTCGCCGTGGCCTGCGCCAACGCGATCTCCGGCTCGTACTCCTACGCGCTCAAGAAGCGCGTTGACTATCGCTCCGGCCTGCTGTTCTCGGCGGCCACGGTCCCCGGCGCGATCCTCGGCGCGCTGGCGACCCACGTCCTGCCGCGCAACCTCTTCGATGGGGTTTTCGGGGGGTTCCTGCTGCTGGCGGCGGGGTTTCTCCTGGCCTTCCCGAGACCCAAAACCCGGGGGCCGCGCAAGCATGGCATTCATGTCACACGCCATCTCGTGGAGAGCGATGGGACCGCCCATAGCTACACGTACAACCCCGTGGTAGGGTTCGCCATCAGCATCGCGGTGGGGTTCGTGTCGAGTTTCCTGGGGATTGGGGGCGGGATCATCCATGTTCCCGTGTTGTCCTACATCTTGGATTTCCCAGTGCACATCGCCACGGCCACCTCGCATTTCATGCTGGCCATTATGGCGTTGGCCGGAACTTTGACGCATGTCGCCACCGGCGCGTTTCATCATGGAGTGCGTCGGACGATTGCGCTGGCCATCGGCGTCGTGTTGGGAGCGCCATTAGGCGCGCGCTTCTCCGATCGCGTGCAGGGCCGCTGGATCATCCGCGCACTGGCGGTCTCCCTGGCGTTGGTGGGGCTGCGGCTGATCATTCTGGCGTTCGAAGCGGGGCAAAGGGTATGAGTAAGCCGCCCCTGCCGAGGCCGGCTGTGGAGACACGCCAGTCCACCCCGGACCTAGTCCCCGAGCGAAGCCGAGGGGCAGGGAGGACCTGCTTCATTCTCAGATTTGGACGTTCCCCATGATCTCGCCCCGCTACGACACCATCATTCGCAACGGGATGATTCATGACGGCGGCGGCGGGAAGCCGTGTGCCGGCGATGTCGCGATCGCGGGCGACCGCATCGCCGCGGTCGGGGCGCTCGCGGGCGCCGGCGCCAAGGAGGAGATCGACGCCTCCGGACTGGCCGTGGCGCCGGGATTCATCAACATGCTGAGTTGGGCGACGGTCTCGCTGATCAACGACGGCCGCTCGATGAGCGACATCCGCCAGGGGGTAACCACGGAAGTTGTAGGCGAAGGCTCGTCGATGGGGCCGCTCAACCCCGCGATGAAGCGCTACATGGCCGAACACCAGGGCTACATCAAATATCACGTTTCGTGGACGACGCTGAATGAGTATCTGGAGTATCTTACCCGGCGCGGGATCTCGTGCAATATCGCGTCGTTCGTCGGCGCGACCACCCTGCGCATCCACGAGGTCGGCTATGAGAATCGCCCGCCTTCGGCCGCCGAGCTGGAGCGCATGAAGGCGCTTCTGCGCCAGGCCATGCGAGAGGGCGCGGTCGGCGTGTCGACCGCCCTCATTTACGCGCCCGCCTGTTTCGCCCGGACCGACGAGATCATCGAGTTGTGCAAGACGGCGGCGGAGTTCGACGGACTGCATATCTCGCACATGCGCAACGAAGGCTCGCGGTTGCTCGAAGCCTTCGACGAATTGCTGGCCGTCGGGCGCGAGTCGGGAATTCGCTCCGAGATCTACCATTTGAAAGCCGCCGGTCAAGCGAACTGGCCAAGGATGGACGCGCTGATCGCGCGGGTGGAAAAGGAACGCGCGGCCGGCCGGCCCATCAGCGCCGATATGTACACCTACGCCGCCAGCGCCACGGGCTTCGACGCCTCGATGCCCCCCTGGGTCCAGGAAGGCGGGTTCGAGGCC
>JAPLSS010000022.1 GCA_026398515.1 Candidatus Sumerlaeota bacterium
CCGAAATGGGACGAGGCCTACGCCGCCGAGTTGCTCAAGACCTTCGATCTCGATCCGAAGCAGAAGATCAAGGATCTCTCCCGCGGCCAA
The DNA here is from genome assembly GCA_026398515.1 of Candidatus Sumerlaeota bacterium. Lineage (GTDB taxonomy): Bacteria > Sumerlaeota > Sumerlaeia > JAPLSS01 > JAPLSS01 > JAPLSS01. The sequence goes on from JAPLSS010000022.1 coordinate 91, forward strand.
CGCGCGCAAACCGGCCTTCTCGTCGCCCTGGCGCACCGGCCCGATCTGCTCGTTCTCGACGAACCGACGTCGGGACTCGATCCGGTACTGCGCCGCGACATCCTCGGCGCCATCGTCCGCACGGTGGCCGACGAGGGGCGCACGGTCCTTTTCTCCTCGCACCTGCTGGACGAGGTCGAACGCGTCGCCGACGAAGCGGCGATGATCCATCGCGGACGGGTGGCGCTGTGCGCTCCCGTCGATCAAATCAAGGGATCGCACCATCGCCTGACCCTTCATTTCGAAGAGCCCCAGGCCACTGCGCCGTCGCTTCCCGGCGCGCTTTCGTGCGAAGGCGCCGGCCGCGAATGGACGTTCCTGTGCGACGGCGCGATGACGGAACTGAAACGCGCGGCGGCGGCCCTCGGCGCCCAGGTGGTCGACGAAGCGGTCCCGAGCCTCGAAGAGATCTTCGTGGCGCGGGCGAAGAGATGAGGAGACAACCACGATGCGTTCCATGTCATTGACGTTGGCGAGGGAAATCTGGAGTCCCAAGGGCAGCTCCCCCGTTCAGGGATGGCCCATTGTCGGGGTCGAGATAATGTGCGTGTATACCGCAATTCTGAAGATCCTCCCAGGATGCGCGGAAGACTCTCTTTCGTTCCACTACCCGCTTCTATGGGTGGAAGCGATGATGTTTGGCGCGTTGACCCTCGGCGCGACGTGTGACCGAAGGCCTGGCGGCGTTGGCTTCCCATCGCGGTTCTTCCTTTTGCCGGTGACCACCCAGCGGTTGGTCAGTTGGCACATGCTCCTCACCTCGTTGTCCGTGGCGGCCGGGCACGTGGCGTATGTGGGAATCATCCGTTTGTGGTTCGGCTTCCACTGGCCCGTCTGGGGGCCGGCGCTGTTTCTCGCAACATTTGTAGCCTGGGGGCAAGCATTGATGTGGTCGCTGGCTGGTTCGGGGCTGCTGCAAACTGTGACCTACATCTTGGCTGCGTTTCCGTTCGCTATCTGGCTCGGCGCTCGTTATGGGGCCGAGTATTTGATCATCAGCCCCACGCGCATGTGGGAATTGACCTCAGGCGAGGCGCTGTTCCTCGGCGCCTGCCTGGCCGCGGCCTACGGCATCGCCCTTCGGGGCGTGACGCGGGACCGCCGGGGAGACACGCTGGCGGGAATCGGATTCGGCCGATGGACAGAGCGAATGGCAGCCGCGTTTCCGGGCCGCCGAAGACCGTTTTCCTCGCCAGCCGCCGCGCAGTTCTGGTCCGAATGGCGTCCGAAAGGGATCTTTCTGCCCGTGGCCGTCGGATGCCTGCTGGCGATCCTGACCGTATGGGGACTTATTGTGCATTGGGACGCGCGCGTCGCCTTCAAGTCCGTGTGCATTTTCGGATCGATGGGACTGCCCTACGTGGCCTGCCTGTACGGTTTCGCGCTCGGCCGGACCGGCCGAAACATGGCAAACTCGGAGATCAGCGTCTTCCTCGCCTCCCGGCCCCTGCGCGACGGCGAATTGTCCGGCGCGATCCTGCGGGCCGGGGCCGCCAGCATCCTGGCCGTCTGGGTCGTCGACCTGTGCTTTATGTTGTTTCCGGCCGCGTGGCTCGTTCTCGGGGGCCAGTGGCGAGATGTCTTGCCGCACCCCGCTGGCACGCCCCCTCTTCCGACGGTTGTCCCGCTGCTCGCGCTTATCCTCGGCTCGCCGGTCGCCGCCTGGGCGCTCATGGGCTTGAGCGCTTCCGTCTGCCTGACAGGACGGCCCCGATTCCAGAGAAGCACGGCAGGGGTTCTCTTCTTGGCCTTCCTGGCGGTCAGCTGGTTGAATGTTCTTGCGACGCGCCTTGGAATTCGACGGGGCTTCGTTATCGAATTCAACTACGGCGTGGCGCTCGTCTTGGGGCTTCTCTTCCTGATCGGAACCGTCTGGGCCTACGCGGTCGCCCGACGGCGCGGACACATCGGACGGCGAACGCCCTGGATCGCCGCGGGGCTTTGGGCGCTGCTTGTTGCGGGAGGAGCGGTGTTGTGGATTCGAGTGGGATCGCTTCCGGCGTTCTGGCTCGCTCTCGCGGCGGGAGCGGCGGCGCTGCCGTTCGCGCCCTTCGCAACCGCCCCGCTGGCCCTGGCGTGGAACCGGCATCGATGAGGTGAGAAAGGCGCTTTGCGCGGCATGGACCGTCCTGTCCGCGCCGCGAAGTCCGTTCGTTTCCGCGTCAGACCTTGTAGGTTTTCAGCGCCCGCATGTATTGCGCGCGTTCGAAGGCCGAGGGGTTGTCGCAGTTCATCTGGCTCATGCTGCCTCGCAGTTCCTCGATCGACTCATATTCGTGCTGCTCCATCCACTGGACCATGTTCTGCTCGACGGTCTTCAGGTGGCCGACGCCATTGTGCAGCAGGGCCGAGGCCATCATCGTCACGTTCGCGCCGGCCATCAGCATCTTCAGCGCGTCTTCAGCGGTGTGAATGCCGCTGGTGGCGGCCAGGTCGGCCTCGACGGTCTTGTAAAGGATCGCCACCCAGCGCATCGGCAGGCGCATCGCTTGCGCCGTGCTCAACAGCACGTTGGGCCGCACTTCGAGCGATTCGAGATCAATGTCGGGCTGATAGAAGCGGTTGAACAGGACCAGCGCGTCGGCGCCGGCCTGGCTGAGGCGCTTGGCCATGTTGGCGACATTGGTGAAATACGGGCTGAGTTTGACGGCCACCGGGATCTCCACCCCGGAGGCGACCGCCTTGACGATGTCGACGTACGTCTGCTCGACGGCATCGCTGGGCAGGTCGGCGTCCGTGGGAATCCAGTAGACGTTCAGTTCGATGGCGTCAGCGCCGGCCTGTTCCATCTTCCGGGCATAGTCGGTCCACGAGCCGAGCGACGAACAGTTCAGGCTGGCGATAATCGGGATCTCGACCGCGTCCGTGGCTTTCTGGATGTGGTCGAGGTAGGTCTCCGGTCCGATGAACAACTGATGCGGCTCGGGGAAATACGTCAGCGACTCGGCGAAACTCTCAGAGCCGGCGGTCAGCGCCTGCTGCAGTTCGCGCTGCTCGTAGAGCACTTCCTCCTCGAACAGAGAATACAACACGACCGCCCCGGCGCCGGCGTCTTCCATGCGCTTGATGTCGCCGATCTCGCGCGACAGCGGCGAGGCCGACGGCACGAGCGGGCTGCGCAGGGTCAATCCCATGTAGGTGGTGCTGAGATCCATCGGTGGAGCCTCCAATGCTCAAGGTCATATGGAGTTCAGAGTTCGGAGTGCGGAGTGCGGAGTGCGAAGTCCGGCCGGCTCAATCGAGGCTTGGCTAAACCCAGAGACAACCGCCCAACTCCGAACTCCGCACTCTGAACTTCGAACTCTGAACTCCGAACTCCGCACTCCGCACTCCGCACTCTGAACTATTCATTCCTCTTTCGCCTCCGCCGGGGCCGCGGCGCCGCGCGCGGCCAGGAAGCTGTAGAACTCCCAACGCGCGTCGGCGTCGGTCTGCGCGGCGGCGAACAAGTCCTTGGCGGCCTGCGGATTGGTCTTCGTCAGCATGCGGAAGCGGTTCTCGTTGTTCAGGTATTCGATCACCGGCTTCTTCGCCTTCTTGGAATCCAATTGCAGGGGGTTCTTGCCTTGGGCGCGCAGCTCCGGATTGTAGCGATACATGATCCACTGCCCGGAGTCGACTGCCAGCTTCTGCCCTTCCATCCCGCGCGTCATGTCGATGCCGTGGGCGATGCAGTGGCTATAGGCGATGATGATCGACGGGCCGTCGTATTGCTCGGCTTCGATCATCGCCTTGAGGGTTTGATCGTCGCGCGCGCCCATGGCCACGCTGGCCACGTAGACGTTGCCGTAGCTCATGGCCATCATGCCCAGGTCCTTCTTGCCCGCCGGCTTGCCGCCCGCGGCGAACTTGGCCACCGCGCCGCGCGGCGTGGCCTTGGACATCTGGCCGCCGGTGTTGGAGTACACTTCGGTGTCGAGGACGAGGAGGTTGACGTTCCGGCCGCTGGCCAGCACGTGGTCCAGCCCGCCGTAGCCGATGTCGTAGGCCCAGCCGTCGCCGCCGACGATCCACACGCTCTTCTTCACCAGCATGTCGGCCAGCGAGAGGAGATGCTTTGCGTCGTCGCCGGAGATGGTTTTCAGTTTGTCCTTCAGCGCCGCGACCCGCTCGCGCTGATCGTAAATGTCGGCTTCGGTTTTCTGCACGGCGGCGAGGAGGTCGTTGGCCAGCGCTTCGCCGACTTGCGGCGCCAGCTTCTGGAGCAAAGCCGAAGCCTGCTCTCTTTGCTTGTCGATGGCCAGGCGGAAGCCCAGGCCGAACTCGGCGTTGTCTTCAAAAAGCGAATTCGACCACGCCGGGCCGCGCCCATTGGCGTCCTTGGCCCAGGGCGTGGTCGGCAGGTTGCCGCCGTAGATGGACGAGCACCCGGTGGCGTTGGCGATGATGGCGCGGTCGCCAAACAGCTGGCTGATGGCCTTCACATAGGGCGTTTCGCCGCAGCCCGCGCAGGCGCCGGAGAACTCGAACAGCGGGCGCTGCATCTGCTGCTCGCGCACCTTGGTCGGGTCGATTTCGCGGCGGTCGACGTCGGGCAGCGAAAGGAAGAACGCCCAGTTCTTCGCCTCGGCCTCGCGCAACGGCGGCTGCGGCGCCATGTTGATCGCCTTGAGCACCGTCTGGCGCTTGTTCTTGGCCGGGCACACGATGACGCAGACCTCGCAGCCGGTGCAATCCTCGGGCGCGACCTGAATGGTGAACTTGCGTCCCTTCCACTGCGGGACCTTCGCGTCCGCGGACTTGAAGGTCGCCGGCGCCTGGGCCAGCAACGCCGGATCGTAGACCTTCATGCGGATGGTGGCGTGCGGACAGGCGATGGCGCACTTGCCGCACTGGATGCAGACCTCGGGGTCCCAGACCGGGATGTCGAGGGCCAGGTTGCGCTTCTCGTACTGCGCAGTGGCCGTGGGGAACGTGCCGTCGCTGGCAAAGGCGCTGACCGGCAGGTCGTCGCCCTCGCCCTTGATGATGCGCCCCAGCACGTTCTTCACGTACTCGGGCGCGCCGGATGATACGGGCGGAATCATGTGGAGGCCGCTGTTGGCCGCGGACCCGATCTTGACTTCAGACATGTTGGAGATCGCGGCGTTCACCGCGTCAATGTTCATCTGGACGATCTGGTCGCCCTTGCGCCCGTACGTCTTCTTGATGGCTATCTTGATTTGATCGAGGGCCTCTTCGCGCGGCAAGACCTGCGACAGGGCGAAGAAGCACGCCTGCATCGTGGTGTTGATCAGCCGCCCCATGCCGCTGGCCTGCGCGACTTTGACGGCGTCGATCGTGTAGACCTTGACTTTCTTGTCCAAGATCTGCCGCTGCGTCTCTTCGGGCAGATGGTCCCAGACTTCCTCGGGGGCGTACGGCGAGTTCAGCAGGAAGGCGCCGCCGGCGACGATGTTCTTCAGCATGTCGTACTTCTCGAGGAACACCCACTGGTGGCAAGCCACGAAGTTGGCCTTGGTGATCAGGTAGGTCGAATGGATCGGCTTGGGGCCGAAGCGCAGGTGCGAGACGGTGACCGAGCCGGCCTTCTTTGAATCGTAGACGAAATAGCCCTGCGCGTAGTTGTCGGTGTTCTCGCCGATGATCTTGATCGAGTTCTTGTTCGCGCCGACCGTGCCGTCGGACCCCAGGCCGTAGAACAGGGCGCGGATGACCTCTGGCCCTTCGCTCGAGAAGTCGGGATCGTACGGGAGGCTGGAATTCGACACGTCATCGACGATGCCGATAACAAAATGGTTCTTAGGCGTGGCTTGGGAGAGGTTGTCGAAAACGCCCTTGACCATCGCCGGGGTGAATTCCTTCGACGAAAGGCCATAGCGCCCGCCGACGACCACGGGCATCGACTTCAGAGCGCCCCAGCCGCTCCGCAGGCCTTCTTCCAGCGCGGCGACGCAGTCGACGTGCAGCGGGTCGCCCGTGGCGCCCGGCTCCTTCGTGCGGTCGAGCATCGCGATCGATTTGACGCTGGCCGGCAGGGATTCCATGAAGTGTTTGACGCTGAACGGGCGATAGAGCCGGACCTTGATGAGGCCGACTTTCGCGCCTTGGCCATTGAGGAAATCGACCGCCTCGTGCGCCGCCTCGCAGCCGGAGCCCATCAGGACGACGATGCGTTCGGCGTCCGGCGCGCCGTGGTATTCGAAGAGTTGGTACTGTCGACCGACGAGGCCGGCGAACTGGTCCATCGCCTGCTGTACGAGAGCCGGCGCGGCGGCGTAAAACGGGCTGACCGTCTCGCGCGCCTGGAAGAACACGTCGGGGTTCTGCGCCGTGCCGCGCAGGACGGGACGGTCGGGCGAAAGCGCCCGCGCCCGGTGCTCGGCGACGAGCTGGTCGTCGATCATCGCACGCAACACGTCGTCGGAGAGCATCTCGGCTTTCTGGACTTCGTGCGAGGTGCGGAACCCGTCGAAGAAGTGCACGAACGGCACGCGGGCTTTCAGCGACGCGGCGTGGGCGATCAGCGCCAGGTCCGTGACTTCCTGGATCGACCCGGAAGCAATCAGCCCGAAGCCCGTCGAGCGCACGGCCATGACGTCGCTATGGTCGCCGAAGATCGACAGCGCGTGCGTGGCCACCGTGCGCGCCGACACGTGGAACACCGTCGGCGTCAGCTCGCCGGCGATCTTGAACATGTTGGGGATCATCAGCAGCAGGCCCTGCGAGGCCGTGAAGGTGGTCGTCAGCGCGCCGGCCTGGAGCGACCCATGGACCGCGCCGGACGCGCCGCCTTCGCTCTGCATTTCGACGACCGTGGGGACGGACCCCCAGATGTTCTTCATCCCGGCGGCCGACCATTCGTCGGCCCACTCGCCCATGGGCGAGGAGGGGGTGATCGGGTAGATCGCGCAGACCTCGTTGACGCGATAGGCGACGGAGGCCGCCGCCTCGTTTCCGTCGATGGTGGAAAAGACTTTTGGACTCATGATGAACCTCTCCTGACCGCTTTCGGGCGCAACGCGCCGCTTATGGAATCATCCTCGAATTTCGGGAAAAAAGGCACAACTCTGCCTTACCCCTTGGCGAGAGCCATTTTCGCGCCGTCGTCCTCCAGGCCGTTGAGCCTGTTCAAGTTCCCAAGCCTGTCGATCGTTACTTCGCGCGCATCGCCACCGCAATGACGCCTGTCATAAGATCATCCAAAACAGGGCGGACAAGAAAAGATAAGGCGGGGAAAGGCGTGGGACAACCTTTTTTTCGGAGTAGGTCCGCCCTGCCGGGGTCGGCCTTATGGTCAGACCTTTGGTCGAGACCGCACCCCTTCGCCCACGGGCTTTGGCCCGGGCCGCGGCTCCAGTTTCGCGATCCGTTCGGGCGGGAGCTGGCGCTCTAGCTCGCGGAGTCGCTCACAGAACTTATGGAAGTCATACCCGCATTCACGTGCGATCTTGTCGCCTGCGGCGCGAACCTCTTCCACGATCGGATCTTTCCACATGGGTCACCCCTCCATCAACTCCTCGGGTGTGCACAACATTGGCTGTCCAACCCCTTCCGCTTTGTTTATCTCAGCCACTTTGCGGCGCGTCTCGGCGCCGGCAATGTGGCTGCAATTCCATGTGGCAAGATAGTCCATCTCGTGAACCGATGCCAGCGCAATATGGAGCGAGTCGCGGTAGGCCTTTGCCGGCAGCGCCGCCAGACTGCGGTAAAGCGAAGCCATTCGCTCCGCTTCCGCCGTCAAGGGAAGCACCCCAAATCCACGAAGAGCCTCCAGTCTGGCTCGCGCCGCCTCAGGGTTGCCCTCGCCTGCTTCGGCCAGAACAATCGGGGAGATGAATAGAGCGAACCGCGAAAGTCTCCTCTCCCAAAACTCCATTGTGATTTGTTGGTGGGCCAAGACGAGCACATCTCGCGACAGGCGAGCTTTGTAGTAGCTCACGATCGACGTTTCCAGGTACAATCGCGGCTTGTCCATACGTTCCTCTTTCGTCCGGCCGGTGGTTTCTTCCGCCGCGCAACGACGTCACCTGAAACCACCGGCTGGACAGCCAGCGCTACTTCAGAGCCAGCGCTACTTTACGGCCAAGCCGGCTCAGCCGCTCTCACGCCCACCACATCGCCCCGGCGCTTTCCTTGATGACCAAGCCTTGGAGGAACTGCACGGCTTTGGTCAGGCCCTCCGCCTGGCTCATCAGGCTGTCTTCGTGCTCGATCGACAGGACGTCGTCGTAGCCGACGGCGCGTAGGGTCGAGACGAAGTCGCGCCACCAGTCCTCGCCATGGCCGTAGCCGACGGTGCGGAAGACCCACGAGCGGTTGATCACGTCGCCGTAGTGCTTGGTGTCCAGCGCGCCGTTGATGATCGTCTTGTAGGGGTTGATCTTCGTGTCCTTGGCGTGGACGTGGAAGATCGCCGGCCCCATTTCGCGCGCCGCGGCGATGGGGTCGATGCCCTGCCAGAAGAAGTGCGAGGGGTCGAAATTGGCGCCGATATTGTCGCCGCACTCGGCGCGCAGGCGCAGCAGCGTCTCGGGGTTGTAGACGAGGAAGCCCGGGTGCGCCTCGAAGCAGATCTTGACGCCATGATTGGCGGCGAACTTCGCTTCTTCCCGCCAGTAGGGGATGGCCTTCTCTTCCCACTGGTACTTGAGGACCTCGAGGAAGTCCGGCGGCCAGGCGCAGGTGGCCCAGTTCGGCGTCTTGTCCCCGGGGCCGCCACCCGGGCACCCGGAGAAGGTGATCATGCGTTCGATGCCGAGTTTCTGACACAACAAGATCGTGTTTCGCTGAACTCTGTGGTTTTTCTTGGCGATCTCCTCGTTGGGATGCAGCGCGTTGCCGTGGCAGGAGAGAGCCGAGACCGTCACGCCGTATTTCTTCAGCGTGTCCTGGAACGCTTGCAGTTTCTTGCCGTCCCTGAGCAAAGCGCCCGGCTTGCAGTGCGGGTCGCCGGGCCAGTTGCCCGTGCCGATCTCCACGGTGTCGATGCCCATCTTCGTCACGTAGTCCAACGCCTGTTCGAGCGTGCGGTCGCCAAAGAGCGCGAGGAAGACTCCGACCTTCATGGGTCTGCTCCTTTTCGCAGTGGGGTGGTTGACAATTCGTTTTGGCTATTGTGGAGAAATCGAATGGAAAGGGGCAAGACAAAACAAGACCTATAAGACCTATAAGGCCTATCTGACCTATGGGGCCTATCGAGGCGCGGATTTCAGAGAGAGTCCACAAACTCCGCCAGGTCCGCGATCTGGTCCGGCGTCAGGTGGGACGTGCGGCCATGGCGGTCGCCGGGGTTGCCCGTCGTCAGCGCCTCCTCAATCGTCGCGCAGCGGCCATCGTGGAGATACGGCGCGCTCCGCCAGACTTCCACCAGCGCCGGCGTGTCGTAGGCGCCGCCGGGATCGCCGAAACTGCCCGTGCCGACGTCGTGCAATTCCCGATCCGTGTAGAGAGGCGCGGGATGGCAGGCGCCGCAGTTGGCTTCGCCGAAGAACAACGCCTTCCCGCGCTCGGCCGCCGGACTGAGTCTTCCATTCACCAGGCGCGGGCTGGGGACGGGCTTCAGGCTCTTGAGATACGCGTCAAGGGCCTGCGCCTCGGTTTCGGGACGCGTGGAGAATTGGATCAACCGCATGCCGAGGCGCACGGCCGTCTCGGCGTCGGGCCGCACTCCGGTGGCCATCGCCGGCGGCGTTTGATGGGAGAGGAGCATGCTTTTGGCGTTCTTCGGATTCCCCAGCCCATCGTTCAGCAAGTCCCAGTTCAGCCCGTCGCTGCGCGCGTCGGGATGGCACGAGGCGCAGCTCTGCCACTGCTGGAAACAGGTCGTCGCGTCGTTGAACAGCATCTCGCCGCGGCGGACTTCATCCATGAACGGCTTGGCCGCGAGAGGCAATTCCACCGCGCGCGGCTTGGCTTCGGAAGCATCGACCAGGCTCAGGCTGTCGGAGAAGTAGTCGGCGGCGTAGAACTTGGAGCCTGAAACGGCCACGGCGCGCGGGCCGACTCCCTTGACCCCAATTCGCCGCCGAAGCCCGACGAGGAACGAGAGGTCGTTGGGGACGAGCGATTGCGTCACGGGCGCGATGTAGAATCCCGTGTCGGTCTCCGCTTTCGTTGGATGAAGCTCTTCGGGCATCTGAGCCAGTTTGTCTAGGAGCGCCAGCGCGGCGATCAGGCTCACCTCGCGCGTGCCGGCGTGGGCGACGCCGATGGCGCGCCCGTCGGCGGAACAGGCCACGCCCCAGGGGTTGGCCGCGCCGCGATCGACGCTGTCGAGGAGGACCGTGTTCACCCGCTTCATCTCGCGCGCGTCGATCACGGTGAGCGCATTGGTGTTCATCCAGCCCCGGTCCACCTGCGTCGTCGGCATCTCGAAATGCGCGAGAAGGTGAGTGACGTAGATATGCGCCCCATCCGGCGAACAACAGATCCCGCGGACGCTCCCGCTGCCGTTGGGCAAGTCAACAGTGGCGACGACCTTGCGCGCCGCCACGTCGATGACCGAAACCGCGGCGGCGACCCGCGCCACGTCGGAGCGCCCGGCGGGCAGGTGGTTGGCCACGAACAAGCGCGCGCCGTCAGGCGTCAGCGCGGCCGCCACGGGTTCGCGCAAGACTGGAATGCGCGCGACTTCTTTCTCTATGGCCAGATCGAACACGGAAACGTCGTTGTCGAAGCGATTGCAGACAAAGAGTTCCGCGCCGCTCGGGCTGGCAACCGGCGCGCAGGCTCCGTGGCCCGCGGGCACGGCGGCGACCGTCGTTCCGCTTGCCGTGTCGAAACTGGCCACGCCTCCTTGGGAATCGAAGGTCGTCACGTACACCCGCGCGCCGTTGGGGGAGAAAGCCAGCCCTGTCGGCGTGGCGGACAGGCCGAATGATGCGATGATTCGATTGGCCGCGGTATCTAACACATCGATGCGTTTGGCGAGCGCTTCGGCGATGTACAGCGCCGCGCCGCCGTTCCCGATCGCCACGGCGCACGGCCCCAGCGCCACTGCATCAGCCGCGGCATTCGACGGTTCCGTGCATTGACCCGCCGCCGGCCAACCAAGCAGCCATGCGGACAGAAGCAACGCGATTTGCCGATATGGAGCATTGCCCATTCTTGCCTCCGCGCGAAAAGACAGAAGCGCCTGGACAGGACGGCGCCCTAATCCCCCGCCCTCTTGTAGCGAATCTCGCTCCGGCGCCTCAAGTCTCTTTACGGATTCATTCTCCCGGCGCACGCAACCTCCCTGGAGCGCAAGATTGGAACGAGCGCGCGAAGCGCTTTGGAGTGCGGCAGTTTGCTGCCGCTTTTGTTTGGAAAGTCCGTCACAATACGCAGCTCGGTAGGAAAGCGGCAGCAAGCTGCC
>JAPLSS010000340.1 GCA_026398515.1 Candidatus Sumerlaeota bacterium
GCGGAGGCGGCCAGCGCCCCCACCGGCGTGGAAAGCGCTCTCAAGGCGACCTCGGCCTGTTGGCGAAACGGCGAGTCGGGATGTCGCGTCAGAAACTCCCGGTACGCCCACAGCGACTCGTCCTTCTTCTCCGTCAACCACAGCAGGCGCGCTCTCAACAGCTCCGCGCGCTCCAGTTCGTCGCTGTCCTTGTATTTCTTGGGGAAGTCCTCCACGAGTTTGAGCGCGTTGGCGAAATCGCCCTTCTGCATCAGGGCCTCGGCGCGGCGCAGCGCGATGTTGTCGCGGAACTTCTTCTCGTTCTTCGGGTCGAGTTTCTCCACCTTGTCGAAGTACAGATTCGCCCGGTCGTAGTCGTTGCGCCGCGTGTACTTGTAGCCCATGTAGTAGAGCGCCCCGACGTCGCCGGGGTCGGCGGTCAGGCGCTCCTTCAGCGCCACGTAGTTGGTTTTCGGATCAATCGCCTCGGCCGCGCGCCCCAGGAAGACCTCCGGATCGGCGAACCCGCTGAACCGGTCCAGTTCGCGCCCCTCGGAATCGAAGAAGATGACCGTGGGGAACTGCTGGACCTTGTAGAGGAGCGCATAGCCGCGGTCGCGTTTGGCCTCCAATCGGATCTTGACGAAGTTCTCCAGCGCCGCCTGCACCGCCGACAGGCCGAACGTCTTCCGGTCCATCAAGGCGCAGTCGTCCGAGCCGACGGCGTAGAAGTAGGCGAGGACGAACCGTTTTTCCGCCTTGGCCTTGTCCATCATGGCCTTGAAATCGTTGGTCCAGCCGTCGACGGTTTGCGCCGCCGCCGCCTTCCCCAGGCACAAAACAACCGCTAAAAGGATCGCGCGTCTCATGACAGGGACCCGCCGCTCCGAAAATCTGACAATCCATCCGTTGCGTCAGTGTGCTAACGCAGGCGATGCAGGTCAATGGAAACTCCAGCCTGCGCTGGAGTTCGGAGCGACAGCTTCCGCCCTCCCGACCGCCAGACCTCCGCTTCGCAATGCGCTATGCCGGCAACCACGCCCTACAAGGGCAGAAACACGACCCGGTCGGCGAAATCCGCCGGCTCGCCTGCCTTGGCGAGCAGTTCCAGGTCTCTGACGCATTCTCCGATGGCAATCTCCAGCGGACGCGCATAAATCACGCCGGCAAAATGAACGCGCGATTGCCAGCGATTGGACGTTTCCGTGAGGAAGTCCTCGTCATGCGTGAACAGGACCCTGCCGATTTCCGTCGCCCGGGACAAGAGCTCGGAGTCCGACGCGCGAGTCAAACGGTCCTCTTGGGCCGTCAGGACGTCTACGCTCCGCAGGCGCAGCCCATCCGCGATTGCCTTCGGGATATGCACATCGAAATAGAGCGCGATGCTCACTTAATCTGTCCGAGGGAGCGGAGTCGCTGAAGGAGGGGACTGTCTGGAGCGCGCTGCCGGAGTTCCTCGACTCTCTGCGAATCGCGCTCGATCTGCCGGTCCATTTCCTCCGCGTGATCCCAGTAGTAAGCCAGCGCCGAGTGGATTTGCCCCAGACTCAGATAGGGATGCTGGAAATGCATCTCCTCGGGGCTCCACCCATACGCCATTTTCTCCACGATCAATTCCACGACTTTCGTCGTTGTCCCCTTGATGATCGGGGACCCGTCTTCGCGGATGGCGATATGCTCATAGCCTGTCTGTGTCGCGGGCATTTGGCCTACGTCCTGCTCTCCAGTCTGAACCGACGGACGTTTTATACGTCAGGGGTCGAACTCTGTCAAGCGCGCCTACCCCCCAAACTCCGCCTGAGCATTATCCACATCTCTGCGGTTGTCTTCCGCCCCGAACGGGGCGACGGCATGTAGCCGGGGGTGACCGAAGGGAACCCCCGGTGGCGCGTCACATAGCCCAGAGCCCCGACAGGGGCGATTGAATGCCCGCCGCCCGAAATCAGGCGCCCCGTTGGGGCTTCAAACTCCCTGCGATCTGTCCGGGGGTTCCCTTCGGTCACCCCCGGCTACATGCAATCGCCCCTGCGGGGCTGAAAACACCGCCCAGAGATGTGGGTAATGCTCAGCCGAACTCCGCAGGGAGGGATTGGACGAGGCGGACGGTTTCCAGGCTGACGCGGATGACCCGGCCCACGAGGTTGACGATGTATTCGGGATCGTCGGCGCGGTTGGGGTCGGACGCGATGCCGCTGCGCGGGTCGGTTTCGACGCGGTATTGGTCGATCACCCACTCCAGGGCGCTGCGGTTGCCGAGGCGGTAGTCGAAGGCCTCGGCGGGGATGCCGGCCAGCGTGAGCGACGGGTTGACGACGAGGGCGGTCTTGTCGCGGCTCAGGCGCATCTTGTCCTCGACGCGATAGGAAAGCGGGCGGTCCTTGGCCTCGATCCACTGGAGTTCGTACGGCTCGACCGTCTCGTAGTCCAGGTGCCAGTGGGCCAGTTCCTGGCCGGCGGTCGCGAAGGCGCGGAAATCCGGCGCGAACGGGATGCGCGGCAGTTCGCGCTTCAGGCAGTCGGCGTACTTCGCGCGATAGCCGGGATGGTGCAGGAGTCCATAGACATAATAGAAGATATCCCACTTGGCGATCGTCTCATCGTTGTATTGCTCGCGAAACCGCTGCAACGCCCAATCGGTGATATTCTCGCGGCGGTGTGTGCCGTCTTCTTCGTAGGTGTAGAAGGGGAAACATTGGTGAGCGTCGACCGGCGCACAGAGATGTAGATCGGGGATAGCATTCGTGATGAGAGCGCTGAAGATGCCTGCTCTGAAGCCGATGTCGCTGCAGACAATGACATTATTCTCTTCTTCACTCTTGGGAGAAGGGAAGATGCGTGGCAGAGCATACACTTCTTCATTGAGAATGCGGTCGAAGTACAGAAAGCGCATGTTGAAAGGGCGGTATAGGGCCTTGCGGATGCTGTTCTCATCGAACGCAGCGTATTTGCCGCGGTGCAAGTCCAGCTTCAGGTCGCGGCTCCATTTTATTCGCCCGTAATCCACGAAGTTATCTATGTTCGTCTTGTCCACAGCACGCCGGTATCGATCAACCTC
>JAPLSS010000828.1:0-668 GCA_026398515.1 Candidatus Sumerlaeota bacterium
CGCCTCGCCCAACTCGCGCAGGAACGATCCCAGAACGCGCGACCGGAAATCGCGCACGTCGGCGTCGATCTCCTCCGGCATCGTCTCGCTGCGATAGAGCGACCGAAAGCGCCGCCGGCAGTGCTCGCAACAGCAGGCCCACAGCCGCGCCGTGTCCATGTCGCGGTAACCCGGCAGGACGGAATGGCGCGCCCACCACGGCTCGTCCCACAGGATGGCTTGCGCGCCCGCTTCGGCGGCCTGGTGAATCCAGTTCTCCATGTAGCGCAGGAAGAGCGGGTTGTTCGGGCAGGCCACGGGCAAACTCTCGCCGGCGGAATCGATCTGCCGCGCGTCGAGATGCTGCGCCGTGAACCGCGTGCCGCGCGGCCCGCCGAACAGGCCGCCGACGCCCCAGGGAACGAGCCACGGCTCGATGGCCGCGTCGCGCGCCAGGGCGGTCATCGCCTCCAGGTTTGGCCGGCGCAATTCAGCGTCTTCTTCCGTCATCGGCAGGTAAAGCCGGCGGACGCCGGCGCGCATGATCTCCTCCAGGTCCCGTCGGAATTGCTCGAGGTGATACTGGCCCACGTAAGCGCAGCCGAGGCCGCCTGAATCCGGTTGGTCGTTCATCGCGTCCCGCCTTCCGTGTCGATGGCCTGTGGGAGCGCCGACGGCCGCGTCGGCTC
>JAPLSS010000828.1:735-3930 GCA_026398515.1 Candidatus Sumerlaeota bacterium
GCAGCCGTCGGCGCTCCCAGGACCTACCTCAACGCCGGCAGCATCTCCGGCGGCACGTCTTTCGCCGTGGCGTTCTGGCTGCGCTGCAGGGCGCGCACGTAGGCGACGATCGCCCAGCGGTCCTCGGCCGGGATCTGCGGCCCGTAGGCCGGCATCGTGCGCACGCCGTTCGTGATCGTGTTGAAGATGTGGCCGACCGGCCGCTGGCGCACCAGGTCCGTGTGATACGACGCCGGCGGGACCCAGCCCGGCTCCTGAAGTTGGTCGGCGCGCGCGGCGATGATCCCGTCGCCATAGCCCGCCAGCCCGTGGCACGGCGCGCAGTAAATCGTGAAGCGCTGTTGGCCGCGCGCCATCTTTGGCTCATCGATGGGGAACGGGAACGTTGTGGCCCACTCGCCGCCGACCCGGCCGCGGTACAGGTGATCGTCGGCATAGACCTGGCCGCGCGCCACCGTGCCGGGGACGGGCGGACGGGCGGCCCGCCCATCGCGGAAGAACGGATTGGTTTGCTGCTCCAGGTATTTTGCCTGGTGGTCCATGTCCAGGATCGGGTGGATGCGGGTGCGCGGCGACGTGGTGACCCGAGCGCGCGCGATCAGGACGAACGGCGCCAGCGCCACCGCAGCCAGAAAGAAGGCCCCTATGACGAGCCAACGCGGCATCGGCCTACTCCTCCAGCGGCTCGACCGCCACGCCGCCCAGCGAGGCGGCGAATTCGCGCGTCCGTTCGAGGTCGAACGTGGGGTCGCGCGCCTCGATGGCGATGTAGAACCCGTCGGTGGTGGCGCGGCGGAAGCGGCGGCTTGTGAAAACCGCGTGGTATAGCATGGGCAGCCCGTTCAGGATCGGCAGGCTGAAGAACGGCTTGCCGCTGATGAGATACGGGTAGTCGACGGCGTTCATCCACCATTGCATCAGCAGCCCCCCGAACGCTCCGATCAGGGCGCCGCCCAGCGTGATCCAGGGCAGGATCGTCGGGCGCACGCCCATGGCGCGGTCCAGGCCGTGCATGGGGAACGGCGTATACGCGTCCCAACGGGTGAAGCCGGCGTCGCGCACGCGCTCGGCCGCGCGTTTCAACGCCTCGGGCGAGTCGAATTCGATGAGCAGCCCCCAGAGCGTTTTCGGCTCGGGCGCCGGCGTGGGTTGAGCGTTATGGTTTGATGCGTTCATGTCCTGAAGGGCGCCCTTCAGTTCCTTGAGTCATGCGGAATCAGATGGGGCCGTTCCGCCATCCTTGCCTTCTTTCGGCAGCAGCGCCAGACACGCCAGGAAGGCCGCCGCCAGCGTCACCGGATACTGATAGCGCGCGTTCGGGTTCGGACCGAAGAGCAGGATCGCCGCGGTGTTCAGCCACACGGGAAGAAACACGATCAGCCAGCGGGGATCGCGCAGCCTCCAAAACAACAGGCCGCCGCCCGCCAGCGTCCAATACAGCGGCACGGCCGGACTCCAGACCAGCCACGCCAGGTCGGGGCGCAAGGTCCGGTTGATGAGTCTCTCCAACCCCTCGTGAATGCGCGGCAGAATCGGACGCGTGGCCAGGCCGAGATTCTGCTGCTCGATGCCCCGCGACACGGTCGCCATGGGGATGCCCCGCTCCCGCGTGGGCCAGTACGCGTACCGGGCGACGCGCAACTGGTCGCGAACGAAGAGCAGGGGGCAACGCCGCAGCAGCCGGGAGTCCCATTCCCGCGCCGCGGCGGCCGATCGGATGGCGCCCGCCTGGGCCAGGACCTCGCCAAAGCCGACGTAACTCGGCCACGACTCCGGCAGCGCCTCGATATCCCGCAGCCCCGCCAAATCCTCCTGTCCCAGGGGAACGTCCTGCTCCCACACCGATTGCAGATGCATTTCCATCGCCAACGGCGCGAACGACGGCTGAGAAACGTGCAACAGGGGATACAGGCCCCCTTTGACTAGAAGAAGCAGCAGCACGGCGGCCGCGCCGGCGACTAAGGCCTTCTTCCAGACAGGCCAACAGACGAACGGCAGCGCCAGAAGAAGCACGAGCAGGACCGGCAAGCCATTGTGGCGATACAGCGGGAACAAACCGAGCGCCACGCCGAGTCCGACCCAGTAAACCGTCCGGGCGCCGATCCGCGCATCCAGCAGCCAACGGGCCGCCAATACGGTGAAGGCGAAAACCACCGCCGAGTACGGCACGTCCTTCCACAGGACGATGGCCATCATGCCGTTGCGGAGAGACCCCAGCGTGACCAGCCATGCCACGAGAACGGCGAACCGCGGAACGCCGGCGCGCAGCAGGAGGCTGTAGCCCCACGCGCACAGCAGGCTCAGCGCCAGAATCTGGGCCAGCGCCACGGCCGCCGGCGAATGCCAAACGAGCGTGAGCAACTTGATCGTCAGCGTGTGGAACGCCGGATGCCAGTCGTTCAAGACCATCGTCTGGGCTTGTTTCCATTGGTCCACGGAGTCGTTCGACATCGTCCCCGGATAATACGCGCCCAGGAACGCCAGCCATGCCGCCGCGAGCGGAACCCACAGCGCCAGAAACGGCCCCCAATGGAACGGCGCTAAAACTCGCCGCGGCTCGGGCGCGAGAGAGAGCCAACGCCACAGCCGCCACGCCAGCCACACCCCCGCGCCCAGCAAGGCGAGAAGCAGCGCCGCAGCGGCGAACACGGCCAGAAACGTCGCCGCCCCGCCCCGCTCCCAGCGCGGGATCGGCGGCACGGCGAAGGCGCCGCCCGGTTCGAAGGCGGGCCGCCAGTCCGCCAACACGGCGCCCCATGGCCGGATCGTCGGTTTCCACAGGGGGTACGCGATAACCGGAATCAGCGTGCCCAGGTAAAGACGGAATATCTGCTTTTCCGCGGCGGAGGGGAGGGCGATTCGCGCGTCGGCCAGATCCTTGCGGGCCACGCGCGCGGTATAGCGAATGAGACGGGCGTTCGCCGGAATGGAAATGCGAATGGGGTTCGTGGGGCGCGGGGCATAGAGGTCATAATCGCGCGAGCCGTTCACGTCGCCCACGGTGGCGATCCCGCCCGTCGGTTGCGGGTACAGGTCCAATTCCACGTCGCCGGCCAATCCCATACAGCTGAACCCTGCGGCGCCCTTTCCGCCGACGAGGCCGTCGCCGGCAAGCGTCCACCCCGCCGGCGCATCCTCGACCTCCGCCAGGCGGGCCTGCACGCAGGAAATCCGGACGGCGTATCCCTGCGACAG